>NZ_DGYQ01000016.1:0-17202 GCF_002396765.1 Exiguobacterium sp. UBA5002 | reverse complement strand
GTATCGCGTCCGATGCAGACACAGGATATCGAATTTGATGGCGACCTCTGGTTCCTCACTTCAAAAGAAACGGACAAGTATCAAGAATTACTTAAGAATCCGAGTGTTAACGTCGCGTACGTCGACAAATCATACGTCTCGATTCGTGGGACAGCAGAACTCGTCGAAGACATCGAACGAAAAAAAGAGCTCTGGAGTCCACGTTACGAAGCATATCTTGGAACGACATACGAAGATCCGAAAGTCGTCTTGATCAAGGTCAACACGGAAGCTGCTGAGTACTGGGAAACAGGAAACACGACAAAGTCCGTCAAACAAGTTTTGAAGAAAGTCGTCGGCAAAGACGATGAGAACGAAATCAATAAAACAATCGACTTGTCTTGACGAGTTAAACCCGCGCAGCTTGCGTGGGTTTTTTCATGTGAAGATAGTCGTTTTTCTCAAAATGATGTAACATAATAAAATGAACTAATACGTAACTTAACTAAAAGGAGTACAATCATGGGAGAATTTTTTACGTTATTACGCCGGGGAAACCGGTCGGCGCTGACGGCAGGCATCGTTAACTCCGTCATCGCCATCATCAAGGCAATTGCCTACGTCCTGACGGGAAATGTCGCGATGTTCGCCGAAATGATGCATACGCTCGGGGACGCTGCCAACCAATTTTTCGTCTTCATCGGTTCTGCCCTCAGTAAAAAGGCACCGACGAAACGGTTCCCGAACGGCTTTGGTCGTCTCGTCAATCTCGTCTTGTTAGGCGCCATCCTCTTTGTCGGCATCATGGCCTACGAAACGATTCATGAAGGGATTGCCCACATCATCGAACCGACAGAATCGACAGGCTTCTGGATCATGTTATCCGTTTTATTCGCAGGGGTCGTCTTAGAAAGTGGTGTGTTCTTTAAAGCAATGCAGGAAATCGCGCATGATGCGAAATTGGACTCAAAAGGACCACGCTTGATTCTTGACAGCTTCCGCTCACTCAAACAAGCGAAACCCGCGACACGCCTTGTGTTTCTTGAAGACTTAGTCGCAACGGCTGGCGGAATCGTCGCGATGATCGCCGTCATCATCTCACATGTGACACCGTTTCATCAGGCAGAAGGAATTGCTTCTATCCTGATCGGGCTGATGATGTTTTACGTCGTCGGAAACGTCTTCCTGCAAAACGCAGCTGGTGCACTTGGTGAAGCCGATGAGACGATGGCAGCACGTCTCGGCGGACTGATCATGAAAGACCCAGACGTCAAAGACATTAGTAAACTGGAAGTTATTAAAGAAGGCGATCATTTCCACGTCGAAGTTGAAATCGAAGTTGATCCAACGTTGACGATCGCTCAAGCAGACGACATCAAGGACCGCCTTGAACTTCAGATTCGACTACAACAAGGCATCATTGATGTGACGATCGGCTTTGACGAAGACGATAAGATTCAACAGTATGTCATCGCTTCTGACGAGTCATGACTCCGTTTACGCAAGATGTTCTGACGATCATTCGCTCGATTCCTGCTGGTCAGGTCATGACGTACGGGCAAGTCGCCCGACTCGCTGGTCATCCGCGTAGCGCACGACAAGTGGCGCGGATTCTTCACAGCATGAGTAAGACGGAACGTCTACCGTGGCACCGCGTGCTTGCTGCTGGTGGAAAACTATCACTTGAAGGCGATGAACAGCGACTTGCGCTTGAAGCAGAAGGTGTCGAGTTCCTCACCGCCCGTCAACTTGATTTATCGCGTTATCAAGTAAGAAGCGAATAGATACAACAAGAGAGGGATGACCGGTTCGCAGACCAGTCATCCCTCTCTTTTTATCGTAATGAATCAAGCTTTTGACGTACTCGAAGCCGCAGCAATTTGTCGACGTACTTCTGCTTCAAGCTGTGGTTCCGGTGGTTGCCAGCCTTCTGGTTTCATGACCTTTCGGTCAGATTCTCGGAAGATTGGTTTTCCGTCCGGTCCAAGCTTCGCCATGTTGGCACGTTGAACGATCTCGAACAATGGAGCCGGATCAAGCCCGATCTCAACAAAGCTTCCCATGATGAAGTAGAGCGCGTCCGTCAAGGCATCCCCTTGTCCGACGAGCCGTTCGACATCTGTTTCAGGTTGTTTCATCTGGAGCGATTTTTCGACCGCTGTATCAAGCCCTGACTTGAAACGTTCGATTGCCTCGAGGAACTCTGCTTCACTCGTCGCCGTTTGATGCAAGAACTCAACGACCGCTTCTTCCGCCGTCCAGGTCGAGCGTTTAATCCCACGATCGACCGTCATAGGTGTTGGCGTCGTTGCGCCAGGGTGTGAAAACACACGGTGGAATTCCTTTACGTCTTGATAATAATTTGTCATAACCGATCATCCCCTTTTACCGAATGTCTCCATTCTAACAGGTTCAGAACCGGAGTTCGACTCATTGATGAACGACGTCGAGTAAGGCCATCCCACGCGTGATCAATTCATTTCGCTGCTCAGACGTCGCTTTTAAGCGCTCGAGATCTGCAATCAGACGTGGTTGATCGACTTCATCCGCTAACTCGAGTAATTCAAGACGGAGTAACCAAGCGTCCGGTAACTGGACGAGTGTCTGGTCGATCAGTTGCGGCAACCGTTCCCGACCGGCACGTCCTTCACGAATCTCGCGGACGACTTCGAAGATCGGATCAGCCGCTGTCAACGGACGTTCGATTCGTTCGAACTCGACCGTTTCCGGAATCGGCTTCAGTGCTTCAACTTCCGTTCCCGGGAATGCTGACGTGATGTCACCGACGATCAATTCCATCCGGTCCATCGTCATCGTTTTCCCGTCGTTTGCAAGCGTCGCTGCTTCTAAGACGACGAGTGCCCGGTTTCCATTGACGTTTTGAATCGCTGAGATGTCACCTGTGACATGAACATTTCCTTCCGCCCAGTCGAGACGTTCACCGACTTTCACTTGCATCAATACTTCGTTCAATTCCTTGCCGTGAAGGAGTGTAAAGCCTTCCGGATGATCTGCCAGTCCTTGACCTGTCAACACTTCACCGTTCGCAGCAAGTGCTGTCGGACCTGTTAGTTTGACGAGATGCAGCGAATCGTGAATCTCTTGCGTTTCAGGAACACCAACGAGCGAGAGACCACTGTCGAAAACGAGCGTCGATAGGTTACCTGATTCGACCGCTTTCGTCAGTCCGTGGATACCACCGCGGATGTAAGACATCGACTGTGCGAATTCTTCGAGAGCATCGCGGAGCTGTTCGAACGATTCACAAACGAAGAGTTCTTTTTGCATGCTCGTCACGTCATGTTTCGTCGCAAGTGCCTTCTCAAGCGAGAATGGATGTTTAACGACCGCGTCCGTTAAGCAGTGACGACTTTCACCGACTGATGATAGAAGACCTGCCCCATAGATTTGTGGGTTGTCGATATCACCAATCAGACCGAATTCAACCGTCCACCAGAACAGACGTGAGATTTCGTTCGCTTCCGAAATTCCTTTGACGTGTGTCCGTGTCTCCGCAAGCTCAATTTCAGCTTGCTCGATATCGGCTGGCGTCGAGAATGGACTCTCTTTAACGATCGTCAATTTCTTGAGTGCCTTGAACACGTCATGCTCGGCTTTATGGTTAAAGGCATGTGCCCCGATCTCACCGAAGCGACGAACGAATTCCGCGTAGACCGGATTCATCAAGATCGGTGCATGCCCCGCTGCTTCGTGCAGAATATCCGGTGCTGGTGTATAGAGAATGTTATCGACCTTCCGAATATCGGTCGCAATCGGTAATAAACCATGTCCTTGGAAATCGAAGAAGGCGACGCCAGGAATGAGACCATCAACAGCGACTGTTCCCCAGCCTCCACGGCTTAGGTTCGCTGTCATCTCACGTACATCTGGAATCCGTTCCGGGCTGATGCCCGATGCAGCAAGCCCTTCGAGGTATGCTGGATGTGCTGTATCTTGTAACGTATTTAAATTCAGTCGCATGACGTATCTCCAAACGGCATGATCTGTTGGCGTGTAGTCTTCGTAGTGCTGTGGTGCGACATGTGGACGTAAGTGACTTGGAATGATTGGTGTAGACATATGAGTTCCCCCTTGAATGAATGTAAGATAACAAAAAAGCCCCTGCCGAACGTATCGTTCGACAGGGGCGACGAAAGCCGCGGTACCACCCTGATTACCCAGTCATCGACTGAGTCACTCATGATTGGGATAACGGTTTGCTCCGCTCGCTTACGCAAGAAGCTCAGAAACTGTAATTCAACACCATCTGTGTACACGTTCGCAGCGCCACGTGCTCTCTGAAACAGGGAGATGGTCTTTACTTCGGTTTCATCATCGCTTAATCTTTCGTTCTGTTATGTTGTTATGCTGTTATGCTGTTATACTGTTATGCTTTTAGCAAGTAAAGTATCGTTAAGGAGGACTATACGCTTACTTTTTACTTTCGTCAATGGCTTTTTTACGTTTGAATCGATTAAATGTTTTATCACGGACTGATTTTTGTTCGATCGTCAGTGATGTGATATGGCGACGAAGCCCACCATTGAGCCGTTTTTCAAAGGATTCGAGTTCTTGTATCCACTCGTTCATCGAGACGACGATCGGTAAAATTTCCATGATGACTTCTTCCTCGAGTTCATCACGATCGAGAAAAGAGTGCTTGACGAAGGCAATGTTCTCTTTGACGAGATCCTCCATCGCGAGCGGTTCTTCCGTCAACAGGAGATCGTATGTCAGCAAGACTTTCTCTTGTCGCTGGGCGATATGCATCAAGTGATAGAACAGTTCACTTCGAAGATCGTCTGCAATCGAATCAAGTGCCTTCTCTCGTTCTCTAAAGCGCTCTGCCGTCGCGACGCCACGTTCGAGGCACGATTGCATATGTTTGAGGATCAGCAGGTTCCGTAGAAGCGAGGCATGCTTCTGACGCGTTCCTCTAATTTCTTCCTTGTGTAGGTTGAACAGGTTTTGTGTCTCAAGGAGCGAACGCCCCATCTTATCGATTGCTGCCCGATATGGTGTGACTTTGCCTTCAAAGGCAATTGCTCGCGTGACGACGAGTAGTTTCTCAAAGAGTTTCGTCGCTTTCTGGTAATAGACATTGCCGTAACGTGGCGGGAAAATCAACGCATTGATGCCGAGTGCACAACCAATCCCGAGCATGACGAGCAAGTAGCGGATCAAAACGACTTGCCAAAGTGGTTCGGTCGCAGTCGCGACACTTTCGAGAATGACGATGATCATCAAGACGACGTGTGGAATCGTCCGCCCGAAACCAAAAGCTAGCAAGATCGAAATTGCTGCCATGATGACGATCCCGATCGCAAGCGGATTCGCCGGGTTATCGCCTAAAATCCAAAGTGCGAGTAACGTCAAAAAGGCACCAATCAAGTTGGCCTCTGCTTCCTCGAGAAATTGTTTCCATGTCTGATAGACCGAAGGCAGGAGTGTCGTCGCTGCCGAGATCGCAGGCAGGATTGGGCTGAGGTTGAACAGATTACTGATCAACAGCGCCAAGATGACCGCGAGACCTGTCTTTATGGTCCGTGGTCCGATTTGTAAGGATTGTCCACCCATGTCCATCCCTCCTTCTTATTCAGTATGCCCTCTATTCTTCACCGTTAGCCGTCAAAATTCAACAAAAAATCCCCTCCGCTTAAAAACGGAGAGGATTTAGTTGAATTATGATGCTTTCGTACCTGTTCCTTCTGTCATTTCCGCTTTCGCGACCGATTGGTCAACAAGCGGTTTTTTGAGGAAGGATAGGATTGCCGCACCGACGAGTGAACCGATGAGGATCGCACCCGCGTAACCGACGATTGCCATGACCGTACCTGATGGACCATCAAGTAACGGGAAGACGAAGATACCGCCGTGTGGTGCAGGGAGCAAGACGCCGAAGACGATCGTCAACGCACCAGCAATCGCTGAACCGATGACGCTTGACGGAATGACGCGCAGTGGATCGGCTGCAGCGAATGGAATCGCACCTTCTGTGACGAACGATGCGCCCATTGCGTAAGCAGCAATTCCTGCTTCACGTTCTTGCGGCGTGAATTTCTTACGTGCGAACAATGTGGATGAGAAGGCAACGATGAGTGGTGGAACCATACCACCTGCCATGACAGCTGCCATGACTTCCGTGTTACCTGCTGTAAGAGCAGCTGTACCGAAAACGTATGCTGTTTTGTTGATTGGACCACCCATGTCGATTGCCATCATCGCTGCGACGAGCATACCGAGGAGGATTGCGTTTCCACCACTGAGTCCGTTCAATGAATCTGTGAGCCATGTCATGAACTTCGCAATCGGCTCATTGATGACGAGCAACATGATCATTCCTGTGATGAATGAACCAAACAGAGGATAGAGCAAGACTGGTTTGATTCCTTCAAGTGCTGCTGGAAGACCTTTGAATACTTTAACAAGCAAGAGTACGACGTACCCGGCAAGGAAACCGGCAATCAATCCGCCGAGGAAACCAGCGTTACCGTTGCTTGCAAGGAAACCAGCGATTAGACCAGGAGCAAGACCTGGTTTATCAGCGATCGACATCGCGATAAATCCAGCGAGGATCGGAATCAAGAGACCGAACGCGGCTTTCCCGATCGTCATCAATTGCGCAGCGAACTCATTGTACGATGGATCTTTTGGGTTAGCAGAGTTGATACCCCAGAAGAAGCTGATTGCGATCAAGAGACCACCTGCAACGACGAGTGGTAACATCGCGGATACCCCACTCATCAAATGTTTGTAGAATCCGCCACGAGCTGGTTTTGAGCTTTCGCTTGAACCGCTCGCTTTGTAGACAGGTGCATCCTGTTTGACGGCACGGTTGATCAATTCTTGTGGTTTCCGAATTCCTTGTGCAACTGGTACTTCAACGACATGTTTACCGTTAAAACGATCCATCTCAACTGCTTTATCCGCTGCGACGATGATGGCTGTCGCATCGTTGATATCTTGTTGTGTCAAACCGTTCTTGACGCCTGTCGATCCGTTCGTCTCGACTTTGATACGGACACCCATCTCTTCCGCTTTTTGACGAAGGGCATCAGCTGCCATATACGTGTGTGCGATTCCTGTCGGACAAGCTGTGACGGCAAGGATATATGGTGCGTCTTGATCGACGTTGTCGCTTGAGACGTCAACTGGACCTTCTTCTTCGCGTTCCTTCGCTTCGATTGCTGCGATGACTTCGTCTTTCGTTTTAGCCGCAAGGATCGTATCGCGGAAGTTCATATCCATTAAATAAACGGATAGTTTCGAGAGTGTTTCAAGGTGTGCATTATCTGCGTTCTCACCCGCCGCAATCATGAAGAACAACCGACTTGGTTGACCGTCGAGTGCTTCGTAGTCAACGCCTGCCGAACGACCGAAAGCGATTGCTGGTGTTTTGACCGCTGCTGTTTTTGCGTGTGGGATGGCGATTCCTTCCCCTAAACCTGTCGTACTTTGTGCTTCCCGTGCGAGAATTGCTTCTTTATATGCCGAGCGATCGTTTAGTTTTCCTGCCCGATCGAGGACGTTGACGAGTTCATCGATGACAGCGGCTTTAGATGACGCTTGTAAATCGAGTTGAATCGTATCACGTGTCAAGAGATCAGTAATTTTCATGAGTAGTCACACTCCTTTTAGGATTGAATGAGTTCAACGACGTTGACGTCTTTGATGAGACGATCGATATCTTCTTTCGTACAAAGACCGAAGGAATAAGCAGACGCGCTGCCAGTCGTTACCGCATAGCGGAACGCTTCTTCTGGTGATTTGCCGAGCGCGTGGCTGGCGACGAATCCAGCGACGAGTGAATCTCCGGCACCGACGGAATTGACGAGCTTTCCTGCCGGTGTGTTTGCCGTGTAGGCACCTTGACGATTGACGAGCAGTGCTCCGTCTCCTGCAAATGAGATGACGACATTCTCGGCACCACGCTCGACGAGCTGTTGCGCGTATGGAACGGCCATCTCCTTCGACGTAATCTCGACGTCGAAAATTTCACCGAGTTCATGGTGATTCGGCTTGATTAAAAATGGACCGAGCGGTAAGACTTCAAGCATCGCTTCCTTCGTCGTATCGACAGCGAAGCGGACGTTCCGTTCATTCAAGATCGTCGCGATATGACGATAGAGATCATGCGGTAGACTGCTTGGGATACTACCTGCGAAGACGACGATGTCACCGGCTTGCATCGTCTTGAATCGGGATAATAAATGCTCCAGCTCTTCCGGTTGAATCTTCGGTCCCGCTGCATTCAGCTCAGATTCTTGATCGGCACGAATCTTTACGTTGATCCGCGTCTCATCTTGAATCGGTGTGAAGTCCGTTAACACGCCTCGTTTCTCGAGTTCCGTCCGGATGAATTGTCCAGTACTTCCTCCAAGGAATCCGAGTGCTTGTGTTTCTACCTCATAGTTTTTTAGGACGAGAGAGACGTTGATTCCTTTCCCTCCGGCCACTTTTTCCGCCTGTTCGACACGATTGACTTGTCCTGCCTCAAATACCGGTAACGTGACATAATAGTCGATTGATGGGTTGAGTGTCAGTGTATAAATCATTTCGCGTTCACCACCTCTGTGTATTGACTGTATTTCGCTGCTTGCTCACTGGATGTCGTCGTGATGATCGTCGCCGCTTGCAAGGACGCCACCCGACTGAAGCTGATCGCATCCAGCTTCGTCTCATCGACGAGTACATACGATTGTTTTGCTAATTCGATCGCTGTCTTCTTTACGAGTGCCTCTTCCGGATCTGGTGTCGTGAAGCCTTGTGCCGGATGAACACCGTTCATCCCAAGGAATGCGACATCAAAATGGTAAATCAACATTCCTTCACGTGCGTTGTAACCGACGAGTGCCTGCGTTGAATGCTTGAGTTGCCCTCCGACGACGAACGTCGGGATACGGTGATAGAGTAACGTGTTCGCTAGAGGAAGACTGTTCGTTACGACCGTAATCGCCTTCTCTTCGAGATACGGAACGATGGCAAGCGTCGTCGTTCCGGCATCGAGATAGACATACATACCGTCTTCAATCAGGTCAGCAGCCGCTCGCGCGATCCGTTCCTTCTCTTCGACATGTTGGTCACTCTTCTCGAAGTAACTCAGTTCTTCAATTTGCAAATGGTTTGCTGTTGCTCCCCCGTGCACTCGACGCAGGTGACCTGCTGTCTCGAGTTGTGATAAATCCCGACGAATCGTGGATTCACTCGCACCGGTTTGTTCGACGATCTTTTGCATCTTGACGACTTCTTCTCGGGCTAAAAGCTCAAGGATGAGTTGATGGCGTTTTTTGGTTAACATAAGGTTTCCCTCCGCATCTTTAATATAAAGCGTTTACATTTAAAAATCAATCAAAAACGTTCAAAATTTATATAAATTCTTTATAAAACGTTCAAAATACGACTTTTTTCGACATGAAACCGTTCTTATAGTTTCATTATACATCAAAAACGGTCATTTTATGACTGTTTTATTTTTTGAAATCAATCATTTTTTAAATTTTTGACGATTTTCACAAAATAAAAAACCACTTTCCAAAGTAATTTGGAAAGCGGTGAATGCAATTCAATCAATTCGGTCATCTTCGTTCACTGGACTTCATTTTGTAAACGACCGATTCCTTCAATCGATACTTCGACGACATCCCCTGTCTGAAGGTAGACCGGTGGTTTCATACCATGTCCGACACCAGCTGGAGTTCCTGTCGCGATGACATCTCCGGCTTCAAGCGTCATCCCACGTGACACTTCCACTAAAATCGTTACGACGTCACGCAACATTAAGGCGGTTGATCCTGACTGTCGGAGTTGCCCGTTCACACGTGTCTCGACGAGGACGTCACTTGGATCAAAGCTATCCGCTGAGACGATGACCGGTCCAAACGGACAGAACCCATCGAGTGATTTACCACGGAAGAACTGGACGTGTTCTTTTTGTAGATCCCGTGCCGTCACGTCATTGACAATACTGTAGCCAAACACATGATCAAGCGCATTTTCTGGTGTCAGATCACGCCCCGTCTTGCCGATGATGATGGCGAGTTCTCCTTCATAATCCAGTTGCTTCGTCAAATCCGCATGCCGTTCGATTGGTTCGAACGGACCAACGATCGATGTCGGTGCTTTCGTGAACAAGACGAATTTCCCCGCTCCCGCTGTATCCATCTCCTTGATGTGATCGGCGTAGTTCTTGCCGACACAGATGACGTTTCGTGCCGGAACATACGGTGCCAGTTTTCGAACATCTCTTTTAAGTAGTGGCGCGAGATCTAAATCAAGATCAACATCGAACTCACGTGAAATCACTTCAAACAATGAATCCGTATAAACTTGTGCCGTCACATCATATGTAGAGCCATCCCGTTCAACCCCGATCCCTACTTTTCCTTCTTGCTCAAATCGAAACCATTTCATCTTAACTGCCCCCTTTTGTTTTTAGTATAGCGAAACCAATCAATGGACGCACTTCTCATCGTCAATCAGAAGGAAACAAAAAAAACGGTCGACATCGTATCGACCGCTTCCTCATATCCTCTTACTGTTCCCTTATGCGATTCGCTGCGCTAATCGATCAACGAGCGCCTGCGACTCTTCATTCAATCCAACAAGTTCGACTTTTTTGCCAAGTCGTTCGTATTTCAAGACGACGTTCTCGATCGCTTCGATGGCAGAATCATCAAACAAGTGACACGCCGAGAAATCAAGCGTGATGACGGACGCTGGATCAGTTTCGAGCTGGAACTGTTCTGCAAATGCTGTCGTCGATGCAAAGAACAACGGTCCACGAATCGTATAACGGACTCGATCTGTTTGCTCCTTGCGCTCGACTTGAATACGAGAAATTTTTGACGCAAATAATAACGCAGCAAGTAAGATCCCGACAAGAACGCCCATTGATAAATCGTTCGTCAATACGGTGACGAGAACGGTTGCGAGCATGACAGCAGAATCACTCTTCGGTGACGTCTTGAGCATCTTAAATGAGCCCCAATCAAACGTCGCATACGAGACGAAGAACATGACACCGACGAGCGCTCCCATTGGAATCGTCATCAATAGATCGTTCATCGTGAACATCAACAGCATTAAAAACACACCTGCTGTCAACGTCGACAAGCGACCACGCCCACCAGACGTGACATTGATGACCGACTGACCAATCATTGCACAGCCCGGCATGCCACCGAACATACCTGCGATGATGTTCGCAATTCCTTGTCCGCGTGATTCCATCGCTTTGTTCGATGTCGTATCCGTCATCTCATCGACAATTCGTGCTGTCAGCAACGATTCGATCAACCCGACGAATGCAAGTGACAATGCATACGGGAAGATGATTTGGAGCGTCTCAAGCGAGAACGGAACATCCGGCAAGAAGAAGCTTGGTAACGCCGCTTCGATTTGCCCCATGTCCCCGATGACTCGTGTATCGAGTGAGAAGACGACCGTCAACACTGTCATGATCGTGATCGCAACGAGTGGTGCCGGGATCGCTTTCGTCACGCGTGGGAACAACAAGATAATGGCGAGTGATGCGGCGACCATCGCGTACATGATCCAGTTCTGTCCTTCGAATTGCGGCAGTTGTGCCGAGAAAATCAAAATCGCTAAAGCATTGACGAATCCGACCATGACGGATCGAGGAATGAATCGTAATAACTTAGCAATTCCTAAAAATCCGAACGTGATTTGTAGAATTCCGGCAAGGATACCGGCAGCTAGTAAATAATCGACACCATGATCCTTGACGAGCTGGACGACGACGAGTGCCATCGCACCGGTCGCAGCTGAAATCATTCCGGGACGACCGCCGGCAATCGAGATGACGATCGCAATGATGACGGAAGCGTATAAACCGACCATCGGGTTAACGCCAGCGATCAGCGAAAACGCGATTGCTTCCGGAACGAGTGCCAAGGCAACGACGATTCCGGACAGCAAATCCGCTTTTGGTTGCAGGAACCACTCTTTTTTCCATTGAGTAAACATATGATGATGAGACCCCTTTTCTAACATGAATGGTCTCAGTGTAATCCGATTAGTTTCAAAAAGCAACCTTTTTAGGAATTTTTGGTCCGCACACGGGCAATCTCATCGACCATCGCCTTATAGGTTGCCATGATTTCTTGACCCGCAAAGACCGGATCTTCGTCCATCGTCTCGAGTGCCCGGCGTAGAAGATGAATTTTGGGTTTCTTCCGTTCGAGTAGTTCTTCATAGATGAAATCAAGAACCTCTTCATGGGCTTCCTTCGATTCGTCGGAAATCGATGACAGGGTAATCAAGCGTTTCATATGCGCACTCGTCTTCTCGAACAAATCCTTCCGAATGACGACTTCATCTTGTGGACGGTCGAGCCATACGGATAGGAAGCGCGGCGGAATCAACTGTTCTTCCGTCCGACTGACGTCTTCGACGAGATGCGTCAATCGATTGAATACGTAACGGACGACACGTTCCGGTTGTGTGTTCGGTTCGGATTGTCGGAAGAAGTACATCGCATATTGCAACATTCCTGTATAAATGACCGCTAAATCTAGAAGATACGGTTCTTTCGTCTGACCGAATAAATCACGTAATCGTTCAAACGTCCATTCGATTTCGAGAAGACGGTTATTCTCCATGAACGTCTTCAGTTCTTTTTCATTTGAAGCAATCGCCTCTTCGAACAACGTATACAATTTATATTTTTGCATCAGTTCCAAGTAACAGTTACCTTGTTGAATGAACGTCTCATAATCCGAGACATCTCGTCCGACAAGAATTTCCTTACGCGCGGTCCGCATTTTTTCAAAGACGGTATTAAAGACATCAATGAATAATTCGTTTTTAGAGGAGAAGTAATTATAGAACGTCCCTTTAGACACGTTACTGTGTTCGAGAATATCCTGAATGGAGGTTGATTGATAACCCTTTTCGACGAATAGCTGATAGGCAGCATCTAATAATTGTTTCTTTTTTGGATTCATGGCCTTGTCCTTTTCTGTTCATAATTAGTTCGACAACCACTTATTTTAGTGTATGAAGCAAATAATTTGAATTCATTCGACTTAGCCTGGTAAGATAGCCAAGTTAGTCATAGAATTCAAGTCTAACATTTTAGACTCGTAGTACAAAAGGAGCATAACGAAATGCAATCAAGCAAGCAATCATCACGACTTTATTTAATTTTAGCTGTCCTTATGGCAGGTGCGTTCGTTGCAGTCCTGAACTCGACGTTACTCAATATCGCCTTACCGTCGATCATGAAATCTTTCGGTATTCAGGCAAGCACCGCCCAGTGGTTGACGACGGGATATATGCTCGTTAACGGGATCATGATTCCGACTTCGGCATTCCTCGTCCAAAAGTTCTCAACACGCCAACTGTTCTTGACCGCGATGACACTGTTCTCACTCGGAACGATTATCGCCGGACAAGCACACATCTTCCCGCTCCTACTCGGCGCGCGCATGATGCAGGCGTCGGGTTCCGCGATCATGATGCCACTGTTAATGAACGTTCTCTTGACCGGTTTTCCAATCGAGAAGCGCGGGCAAGCGATGGGAATCTTCGGACTCGTCATCACCTTCGCTCCAGCAATCGGACCGACATTGTCCGGGTGGATTCTTGAACATTATGAGTGGAGAATGTTGTTCCATCTCGTCACACCGATCGCATTGCTCGTACTCTTCACAGGTGCCTTCTTATTGAAGAAAGAGACAGTTCAAAGTTCACTCAAACTCGATTTGTTCTCTCTCGTCCTTTCAAGCTTCGGCTTCGGTGGTTTACTGTATGGTTTCAGTTCCGCTGGTTCTGCTGGATGGGGCTCTTGGACGGTCATCGCATCATTGATCATCGGTGTAATCAGTTTGACTTCCTTCATTATACGTCAATTCATGCTCGAAGAACCGATGCTTGAATTCGGTATTTTCCGGTATCCGATGTTCCCTTTATCACAAGGGATTTCAATGGTCTTGAACATGTCGATGTTCTCCGCGATGATCTTGATGCCGATCTACATCCAGACGATTCGTGGCATCTCACCATTTCACTCTGGTCTCTTGATGTTACCGGGTGCGATCGTCATGGCGATCATGTCACCAATAACAGGTCGTCTCTTCGACCGATTTGGTGCTCGCATCCTTGCCATCATCGGCTTATCACTGACGGTCTTGACGACGTTCTCGTTCAGTCAGCTAACTGCGGATACGTCATACGCGTTCCTCGTCATTATGTATACGCTACGTTTCCTTGGAATCTCGATGGTCATGATGCCGGTCATGACGAACGGATTGAACCATATTCCGCAACACTTGACGCCCCACGGTACGGCATTGAACAATACGTTGTCACAAGTATCGGGTGCGATTGGTTCAGGTCTGCTCGTCACGATCATGACATCGCGGACGAAACACCACGTTCCGGAATTCGCTTCACAACCTGAAGCTGCAAATCCGGAATGGTTGCAGATGCAGGCGATGATCGAAGGAATCAATGATACGTTTTTCATCGCGACGTTACTCGCACTTGCTGCTTTGATCTTATCGTTTTTCATCAAAAAACGACGGACAACGACGCTCGCAGTCGTCGAATCCGTCGATCAAGAACAAAAATATGCATGATTTGATTCTCCCCTGTCTAAAAAGATGGGGGAGTTTTTGTCTAATCCAAACGTTTGTTTAGCTGTTGTCGATTATAGATTCTTTGATTCGTACTCCCCCGAAAGCTTGTCGTTCGGTCAAGTTTCGATAGGATGAACGGACCATCAATCAATCCATCTAGTCGGCGTAACAAGGGGTACCATTCTCGGTGCTTAATGATCTCTTCCAACACATAGCCCGTATACAAGATCACTTCATAGTCTGGTCCGAGTCGTTCTAGTAGCCGATAGAGCGCTATTGCTTGTAACAATGGTTCCCCACCGGATAGCGTCAGGCGCCGGTGACCGGTTGCTTGAATCCGCGCGACCGTCTCGTCAATTGTCCAAGCTACGCCACCTGCAGGATCCCAGGAGGACGGATTATGACAGCCGATACAGTGGTGTGGACAACCAGCAAGAAACAGGACCGTTCGCAGACCGGGACCGTCGACGACGGAGTCAGGAAGAAGGGAGAGAACGCGTAGCATCGTGCTTCACCCGATTCTGCTCTTCAGCCCGTTTCGCTTCATTCCAGCGGTCCAGCGTACCGACGAGATATCCGGTGATCCGTCGAATGCGTTCGATCGATCCACTCCCGCAAACCGGACATTGATCCTCGATCGTCTGCTCTGTTCGGCAATCAAGACAACGATCGACGGGATGATTGATTGATCCATAACCGATTCCAGCTTCCGCCATTAAACGAACGATGTCTTCGATTGCTTCCGGATTTCCAGCAAGCGCACCATCCGTCTCGACATAGGTGATATGACCGCCATTACATAATGCATGGAACGGGGCTTCGAGTTGAATCTTCTCACGGATCGTCACCGGCGCATCGACAGGAATGTGAAAGGAATTTGTATAATACGGTCGATCTGTCACTCCTTCGATCTCACCAAAGTCACTGACATCGCGACGTGTGAACTTACCGGATAATCCTTCGGCCGGAGTTGCGAGTAAACTAAAGTTCAACCCTGTCTGTTCGCCAAAATCGTCGACTACCGTCCGCATCGCTTGAATCAATGCAAGACCAATCCGGTGTGCCAGTTCGGAATACCCATGATGACTCCCCGTCAGGACGGTCAAACATTCCGCGAGACCGATGAAGCCGACCGCCAACGTCCCGTGCTTGAGGACCGGACCTACCTGATCCTTATTTCTTAGCGTCTCACCGTCTTTCCAGACGTGTTGATATAAAAATGGAAACTCATCAGCCGTTCGACTTGCCTGGAACTCATACCGTGCGATGAGTTGCCGGCATGCAAGTCTTGTCGTATCTTGGACGACTTCGAACATTTGATCGACGGTTTGACTCTGGAGTGCCAAACGGACGAGATTGATGCTCGTGAAGGATAAATTACCACGACCTGTGACGGACGGTATGTCTCCACGATCCTCGAATACACGGGTTCGGCATCCCATATACGCGACTTCTGCTTTTCCTGGTTGCTCCTGGCGATTAAATGGCGCATCGAGAAACGCAAAATTCGGAAACAGTCGTTTTCCTGTCACGCGGGTAGCAAGCTGAAACAAATCGTAATTCGGGTCTGTCGGTGACAGGTTGACGCCTTGTTTGACTTTAAAGATCTGAATCGGAAAAATCGGTGTCTCACCTTTGCCCAGTCCACGCTCCGTCGCTGTTAGCAAGGCTCGCTGGAATAGCCGCCCTGCTTGCGTCGTATTCGTTCCGTAATTGACGGATAAAAACGGAACCTGTCCACCACCGCGCGAATGCATCGAATTCGTATTATGAATGAATGCTTCACATGCTTGAAACGTTTTTTCATACGTCTCCTGCCATGCATGTCGCTCCCGCTTACGCCGCTTCCAATGCGGAACGAGGTCATTTAGTTTCGTCCATTCCCGTTGATAGGTCTTTTCAACGAACGGCGCTAAATCATCATCAAAGGTTGCGAAGGCTTGTCCGCCATGCTGCATGTTTTGATTCGCCTGGACGATGATTGCCGCAAGGGCGAGGGCAGAACGAATGTCTTGCGCCGGACGGATCGAACCGTGCGTTGTCTGAAATCCGTTTGAGAGTAACTGACCGAGCGGAATTTGGGCACAAGTCGTCGTCCCAGTCACATAATAATCGGCGTCATGAATATACAAAATGTTGTCGTCAAGCGCCTGCAAGACATCCGCTTCGAGATGTCGTCGCATCATCTGCCGTGCTGCTTCCCCAGCAATCCGTTGTAACTTCGCAAGTGGTGTTTTGCCATCAATGTTTGCATTCTCTTGTTCGATCTCTTGCGGTGGTGTGAGTAACGCTTCTAAGCTCTCCATGATTCTTCTTCCTCCCATGTTTTTTTGTAATCACTATAGCGAGAGTTCAGAAACGTTCGCAATCCCTGCACAATTTACGATTTTTTCAACTGTTTCAGCCGTTTTGTCATCAATCTGTTCGGTTTATTGCGTAAAAGCCCGATTCTTCTACATTTTAGCCGATCTCCTGAATTGGACGAATCTCACACGAAAAACGACAAAAAAATGAACTGCTCCCCGTCAAGTAGACAGGATAAATAATAAAAATCACTTAAACGGCTTGCGCTCTGTATTCTAACGGAGCCAAGCCGTTTAGTCGTTGTTGGTACCGTTCTTCA
>NZ_DGYQ01000043.1:0-15250 GCF_002396765.1 Exiguobacterium sp. UBA5002 | reverse complement strand
TACTTTTTGGGGAGCATATCACTCTCGTCAGACAAGGCAGTATTTTTTTCATTACCGAACAGTTGTCGTGTTTTTAAAGTAATGAACAGGGAATCCCTTAAATATACCTATCGTATACATTATTAAGGGGGAATCTTTCATGGACCGTCAAGCCGAAAAACGAAAAAGTAAGATGCCGTTCTTCATCATTCTTGTCATTGCCATCTTTGTCATCGTTGCTGCTGCGTTGATCATTTACGTCACATCTGAACCAAAAGAAGAGACACAAGCACTTATGACCCATCTTGCGACTGTCCTACCAATTTTCGTGAATTAGATTCACAAGACCTTTACACAAGCCGTACAACACCTTCATACATGTTGTTTCTTCTCCTTCCGATAGGTACACGGGAGGAGATGTTTTTTATGCTTACGAAAAAACGATTATTAGCACAGCAACTAAATGGATGGTTGATTCCGATCGTCGCTATCGGATTGATCATGATCAGTGGTCTAAGCGTTTACGCCTCGTACCAACAATCCGTCACAGCAACTGAGGAACGGCTGATGCGTGAGTTAACGATGTTCGACGCGAACGTCCGGGCAACGTTTCTAGCGTATCCGGAGGACACGAAAGACCGCTCACGTGCCATTAAACGATTGCAACAGCAACAGCGAACCGACTTATCACGTGACGACTACACGGTTCGCTTTCAAAGTTTGAACACGAGTGAGGCGTTCCGACCGTTGACACTCGAACCAGCAAAACGAAAACAACTACTGCAGCACTTAAAAAATGCGCGTACATATGCCTTTTCGCATCAAGATCAGTTTCTAGTCGCAATGACGATTCCAGAACTCGATGACGTCATCTTGCTGACAACCGATCGTGATAAATTAATCGCCCCTGCTCGAGATTTAGCTTGGACACTCGTCTGGGTGAGCGTAGTCACACTTGTCAGCATCAGCCTGTTGATTCGCTGGCGGATTCAACGCCAACTGGCACCGTTATCGAAACTCGCCTTACAGATTGAAGAAGCGCATGCGAAGCGATCGTATCGTCCATTAACGCTCAAGACGACGACCTTTGAGTTACAACAGCTGACGTTTCAATACAATCAGTTGATGCAACAAATTAATGACTTAACGACGGAGATGCAACAAGCCAGTCAGGAACTTGAATCCGTCCAGCCCCACTTCTCTTCGCGCTTATCCGCAATGGATCAATCAGTCCAAGCCGTCGATGAAGTCGCCGGTTCCTTACTTGCGCAATCGACACAGATGGATCAGACGATTGTCGCTTCGACACGTTTGACTGTCCAAGGACACGATGCGTTAAGCGAGATGCAAACGACACTTCTGAACAGTCAACATGCCGTAACCCGTTTTCAACAGACTGTTCAGACGAATCACACGACACTTGGGACATTACAACAAGAAAGCCACTTACTGAAAGAACAATCCGCGACGACAGAGCAAATCTTGCAACAGACCTCACATCTACAGCAGCAGATGGAGACCTCGATTTCCCACATCCAGCGTGTCGCTGAAGAGACGCGCCGCTTGTCGCTGAACGCGCTGATTGAGGCAACCCGTGCCGGAGAAGCTGGTCGCGGCTTCACGGTCGTCGCTAAGGAGGTCGAAAAACTAGCGATCGATATTAGGACGAGTACGGACCATATTCGGCAGGTCAATCAGATGTGGACGGCGGGGCTCGATCAAGTCGAACAAGCACTCTCGCAAATGACGGAACGTTTTCTTTCGACGTCGCAACAGCTCGAGACGGCAACGGAGCATTTAAAACAGATGCTGACCGAAGCGACGACGATTGAGACGACACTGGGTACCGTGGAACACCAACGCCAGATCGTCGCAGATGTTCAGTCGAACATGCAGGAACATCTACAGTCGGTTCAGCAGTTGATGTCAGAACTCTCGTCTTACAGCCAGGTGCTCGGGGAACAGATGCAACACCACGTCACCCAGCAGACGGAACTGAAGACACATAGTGCGGTACTCGAGTCGCGGATCAGTTCATTACAACAGACCGTTCGTGCCGGCGAACAATCGTCTTAAATCAAAGGAGCGTCTACCATCTCTGGTAAACGCTCCTTTATTCTGGTCTCAGCCGATATAACGTGCTTCCTTTTTATCGATGATGTTGCGGATTCGGTTTTCCGTCACCTGATACTGCTCTGCCAATTGACGAATCGTTTTCCCTTTTTCGTACTGCGCGCGAATCGTTCGAATCTGAAATGGCGACAGCGTCACATGTTGACCTAACAAGAGATCGAACTCACCAAGCAGTTCGTTATACTGCTGATCGATTGAAGGCAGAACCTCTAAGTTCGACAACTGATCGTCAGCCCGTTTGCCGTTGCGCCGGACGAGTTGTGCTTCCGTGACGTCTGTCGTCAGAAAGGCTTTTGCGACAAGCAATCCGACTTGCATCCGCTCTCCTCGACCACTTTGATAGAGCGTGACTTTCCGGTACCCTTCCCGATTGAGCCGTGGACGGAGCAAGACACCTTTTCGGCGTTGTCGGACACCGCGACACGTCACGATCGTCCGGTCGAGCGACCTTACGCGACCAAGTGATGAGACTTCATATATACCTACATAGCCGATGACAGCTTTCCATTGTTCTTGCATGGTTGTCCTCCTTCAGACAAGGACACGACGGGACTTCATACTTGAATTATATCAAATTACGAACAAACGTTCTAGCGATGTCACTCGTCGGAATGTGCTATTCTTAGCAGAAAAAGGAAATGAGGTTCGTCCATGAAATTTGTCTTGTTACTTGGTCCGCAAGCGGTCGGAAAGATGACGATTGGTCAGGAAATCGAACGGTTGACGGAGATGAAAGTCTTCCATAACCACCAGACGATCGACCTGTTATTGCCTTATTTTGATTTCTCAGAACCCGCACACCATCGCTTAAAGGATACGATCCGCCGCGAAATGTTCAAGGAAATGGCGAACAGTTCGCTTGAAGGTGTCCTGTTTACATTCCTCTGTCTATTCGGCGTCGAAGGTGGTGGTCTCGAGTTCATCGAAGAAACGGTTGAGTTGTTCGAACAAGCAGGTGCTGACGTCTATATCGTTGAACTGGATGCGCCGGTCGCGACCCGTCTGCACCGGAACACGACCGAAAACCGATTGACGCACAAAGTGACGAAGCGCGACCTCGCTGCTTCTGAACAAGACTTACGCGAGACGGCGGACGGATACCGGACACGCTCGCTACCAGGCGAATTGCCGGACGTCAATTACCTCTTTCTTGATACGGAACAGTTAAGTGCGCGTGAAAGCGCTGAAGCGATTTGCGAACATTTCAACTGGTCGAAAACAACGGTCTAATCACAAATAAGCCCCGTTCTGCTCAGCAGACGGGGCTTTAATGATGAAGTTCGCGTGCATATCGATTCGCCTGCAACTGAAATCCGTTCCGACGCCAGACCGTGTCACTGCCCGCTTCACTATAGACACGCGTCAATAATAACGTCCGTGCGAGATAAGACAAAATCGACGTCAAAGCTTCTGTGATGTACCCGTGCCGATCGTCCTCATTAGTCGTCGTGTAACGTAAGGTTCCGGTGGATGCATTCCAAGTGAAGATAATCGTTCCGACGATCGTTTTCTCACGTATCGCATGCAGCGTCCACTTACAACCCGATTCTTCATCCGTTGCTTCGACAAATAATCGTGACGTTTTAAAATCCGGATGCCGTCCTTGCATTCAGCTCTCCTCCTCGACCTCAAACGTTGCTGTCGCGTAAGCCTCTCCATTAATCAAAATCGTCAATGTGTGTGTACCAGGATAATGGACACGCGTCGTCATGTTCCGAAACGATTGGCGTCTTTCGACTTGTAAGACACCTTTAACTTCCCGCTCCCGCAGTTGAAACACCTTCCGACTCGTTCTGCGTTGTTTGACGTAATCGATCGCGTACTCCAAGCGCAAACGTTGTGGAACAGAACTCGTCACGGTGAACGAAAAGTCGAGCTCTTTGCCAATCGTAACCGGCGAGACGACTAAATTTGTAATCTCGACCTCACCTTGCGTAACGTGACCGAACAATTGTAAGACTTCTGGATTTCCGCGTTTGAGTAACGTCCGGGAGGCGTGGCGCAAAATCCAGTCCGTGTTCGGATCTGTTCCTAAGTGACGTTCGATTCGCTCAATCAGATATTCCGGATGTGTCTTTGAAATATCGTTCAAGTGATTGGCGACACTTTTTCGGACGTAGAGTGACGGATCCTGTAGTAAGGCGTCAAGAATTGGTAATGCCGGTCGCGGATCAGCAATCAGACTCGGAATCGCTTGTCCCCATGGCAGACGCGGTCGTGTCCCTTCCGACGCTAAGCGCCGAACATGTTCATCGTCTGATGTTGCCCACATGAGTGCTTGCTCGAGATAACGCTCTTGATCAGCGAGTAGAAAACGCCGGACAGCGAACTCAGACGTCGAATACGGCGTCAATTTAGCGAGTGTCTTTAACGCAAGCTTCCAGTCAAAGAGTGTTGCTGTCCGCTCGACATACTCAGGAAAAACAATTCCCGGTAGTCCGGTAAACTGCGGTGCGAGTCGCTCTAGCTCCGGCACCGAGTCCGGAAACGGTGGCAGGACGGATTCTAGCGTCTCCGCAACACGATGGACGCGTTGTTTAAACGCAAGCTCGTCCCAGTCCTTGCGTTCGACTCGTCTGCGAAAGTCTGGTACATCGACCGCTTCTTCTAATTCATCGAGCCAACTCGGTGAAAACACATCTTTAATCAAACTCATCCTATATCTAGTCCCTTCCGTGTACGCTCCAGTTTGAGCAATGTTTCCTTGCGTGCAAGTCCCCCGGCGTATCCACCTAAATCTCCATTCGTTCGAATGACCCGATGACATGGAATGATGATTGCCAGTTGATTTGCTCCGTTTGCTCGTGCGACAGCGCGGACGGCGGTTGGTTGACCAATTCGGATTGCCAGTTCTTGATACGAGATCGTCTCGCCACTCGGAATCCGTTCAAGTTCTTCCCAGACGCGGCGTTGAAAGGGCGTTCCGTACCGCATCAGTGGCGTCTTAAACAAGACCGGTTCTCCTTTGAAGTAACGACGGAGCTCCCCTTCAATCTGTTTAAAGACGAGTGACTCACCGGGAACGATGACAGCATGCGCTTTTCGACGCAATTGTTCGATTTCTCGTTCAAGTCCCCGTCGATCGACGAACTCAAGAAGATGTAAGTGTTGTTCATCAGCAATCGCAAGCATCGAACCGAGTGGTGTATCGAGCCATTTCGCGCGCAAGACCTGTCCGTCAAAACGTGACGGTGCTTCCCCGAGCATCCGTGCTGACGCTTCACGAAAACCACTGCTTGATTCATAGCCTCCTGCTAACTGCCCTTCGATGACCGGCTTCCCAGTCCGAATCTCTTTCATCGCTAACCCCATCCGCCGTGCCCGAGCATAGGCAACGAACGTCATTCCGAAGCGTTTCTTGAACTGGCGCCGTGCTGTTGATTCGTCCAAACCAAGTGCTCGGAAATCAGCTTCTTTGAACCGTTTATCTGGTTCTGCCTCGACTGCTTCGATCAAACGTTGAACCGTACCGTGATCGCCTGGATAAGCGAGCGGATGACACCGCCGACACGGTCGATAGGAAGCGAGCAATGCCTCTTGCGCCGTCTCGAAAAACTCGCAGTTCTCCGCCTTCGGTTTTCGTGCCGGACATGTCGGACGGCAAAAAATACCGGTCGTCTTGACCCCGACGAAAAACGTTCCTTCGTACGTCACGTCTCGTCGAACGAGTGCTTCGTAATACGTGTGATGTTCCATCGCTTTCTCCTCCTTTGCCTTTAGTATAACGGCTTGTCCGGTTACGATGTCGCCGAAAATCAGGCATTGATCTGTTTAAGATTCACTTAAGAATTCTCCTCCTGTTTTCGAAAGGGACGACGTGCATACTACATGCTATACTCAACGGAAAGTAGGGTTTTCATGTTAGATTTCTTAAAAGAAGCACTTCACGGAATCAGTGATCTTCGGATTTCAATCAAAGAAGGAGTACAAGGCATCCAATTGATTTGCTCGAATGCGATTGAAACGATCTATACGCTAGAGGAACTAAACGCGTGACTGACGCCGTTCGGAACGTCTGACGCATCGCGTTCTTCCGGCGGTTCCGGTATCGGTCTGTCGATCGTTCAACAAATCATGGCGCGCCATCAAGGAAGTGTCCAGCTCACTTCAGCAGATAACCGCTTTTCCGTCACGTGTCGTTTTCCGCGTCATTCGTAAGTCAGCATCCGATGCTCTCGTCGGGTGCTTTTTTGGGCTATGTTGTTACTTCTTAGACACTTCTTTGAAATTGGAATTCGATACACTAAAGACTGTTAGAAATTAGTTGTCGTTTTAAAGGAGTTGTTCGTGTCTTATGAAATCTTCGTCTCGTTCGATTACATATATGCCAGGGCTTGACGGCTTACGTGCTTTCGCTGTCCTGTCTGTCATTCTCTACCACTTATCTGTTTCATTCTTCTCTGGTGGTTTCCTCGGTGTTGATCTCTTTTTCGTCCTATCCGGTTACCTGATTACTGGTCTTTTGTTACGCGAGTGGCAAACGACCGGGCGCCTCGATTTGAAACGGTTTTGGATTCATCGTTTCCGTCGTTTGTTCCCAGCTCTATTCGTCATGCTGTTACTCGTTCTCGGATATGTAACCGTCTTTGAACGCGAGCTATTGCATACAGTTCGTCAAGATAGTGCCTTTGCGCTTATTTACGGGACGAACTGGTGGTATATCTTCCATGACGTCTCGTATTTCGAGTCGTTCGGGAAACCGTCACCGATCCAAAACCTTTGGTCGCTCGCGATCGAAGAACAGTTCTACCTGCTATTCCCGATCCTACTTTGGTTCGGCATGAAAAATCGTCGCCTGTTCCTTCAATTGATTGGTGTCGCGATCGGCGCATCCGTTCTCGCGATGGCGATTCAATTCACACCGGGTGAGGATCCAAGTCGCGTCTACTATGGCACGGATACTCGCTTATTCGCCTTATTGATCGGGAGCTTGCTCGCGTTCGCGTGGCAACCGACCCGCTTTAAGATTGATATCCCAAAACGTGGTGTTCGATTGTTGAATCAAACAGGTGTTGTCACGTTGCCACTCTTACTTTTACTGATGGTTGTCACGAGTGAGTTCGGAAGCTTTTTATACCGCGGTGGCTTTTTCATCGTTTCGCTCCTTGCCGCCCTATTGATTGCTACGATCGCTCATCCGGCGTCGATCTGGAGTCGTTGGTTTGCGCATCCATCACTTATTGCGATCGGCAAACGATCATACGGTCTATATCTATGGCATTTTCCCGTCATCACGTTGCTGACACCGGTCGAGCAGATCGGCACGTTCTCGTTGCTTCGGACCGTGCTGATCGTCGCTGTGCTTGTCGCCTTAACCGAAGCATCGTATCGCTTCATCGAGCGTCCGATTCGTCAACACGGACTGTCTGGTTACTTGAAGCGTTTATCGCTACATCCGCAACAGTTAAGTCAGTTCTCAACGGTACAGTGGGCAAGTGTTGCCGTGTTGACGATCCTTATCGCCAGCTTCATTGGTAACTTATCGATTCTTGCTGTTTCCGATACACCGAAGCCAGAACCCGCCTTTCATAAGATAGCGGCGCCAAAAGAAAAACCGAAACCGGTCCTCAAACCGACGACACCAAAAGCAACATCCGATCAGCGAAAAATCTGTCGCCCGACGCTTGCGATCGGTGACTCCGTCCTGCTCGGTGTCGAAGATTATCTCGGCAGTACACTCAAACAACTGACGATCGATGCGAAACTCGGTCGACAGCTACGAGAAGCGATTCCGCTAAGTGAGCAGTATGCGTCGTACAATCAACATGGACGGCAAGTCATTCTCCACCTCGGAACGAACGGTAGCTTCCGAAAGGATCAGTTGAACAGTTTGCTCGATCAATTCGCAAATGCCGATCACGTCTATCTGGTCACTGCACGCGTCCCGCGTCCGTGGGAAGCGGAAGTCAATCAGATGTTACGCGAGGCATCGAAACGGAAGAGAGTCGAACTGATCGACTGGCATGCTGTTGCCGTCAAACATCCATCTTACTTCGAAGCAGATGGTGTCCATTTGAATATCAAGGGCGCCCGGGCCTATTCGAAGATTCTTGCGAAAGCAACGAATTGCGCCGTTTCGACAAAATAAAACCACGACAAACAAGGTAGCGGAACGATCCGCTACCTTGTTTTTTCGTGTTCACCCTGTCGCAAGTAGTCCAAGGTAGATCAGACTGACACTAAGAAGGCTCAGCAAGATACCCACTGCATGTCGTCTGAATCCGAGTAAGAGCAGTGGTAAGGTGGCGATCCCAATCATCAAGACCCACCCGTCCCCTGCTGGACGACCGGTAGTTGACCTAACGTCGGTTGTTCCAAACGACTGAGTGATGCACTTGCCATGAACAGAAGTATTAAAATAATACTCTCCATCCGGAGTAACGGACGCGGATCGTATGTCGAGTCGAAACGTAACCGACGCCGGACAAGTGTGCCATTACAAAAGGCGTAGAACAAAAGCGGCAACAACAAAAGATGCTTCAGCAACATGGCTTGACCGTATGGCACGCCCCATAGATTCGGATACCGTTCAAGTGGAATCGCCAGTTGCATCAGCAACAGACCTGACAGGATGACACCGGTAAAAGCAATCCGGGCAAACGGACTGAACCAGTTTAAAAAGGCGGACCAATGCTCGGTCGAACGGGCACCAACAGCTACCCAAAACACAACACCGATCCAAGCCGTCACACATAAGAAGTGACTGAACTGAAGCGTCCACCCAAGCGCCCCGTATTTCGTTGCGGCATGGCTCGTTCCTGCAATGCCAATCCATATCGGGATCGTCAAGAGTGCGAGTAGGACGGACCGATGTTTTCGCCAGGCAAGTACGATCAATAGGAGTAAGACAGCGAAGTAAACGACAAGAAACATTTGACCGATATGCAAAAGTAAGCCCGTTCATAGAGCCCCCGTCATCGTTTGCGGTTGATTCATGACATTACCTCGGTTCTCTAAAATATTCATATGACATCATGAAGGTGAGATCGCTCATCGCTCGCTCACCTTTACATGATTAATGATGATGTCCGTGTCCACCACTTGTCGACACGTTCGACTGAAAACTTGCTTGTGCGTCTTTGAAATCCGCGTCAGATACCTTGCCGACGCGAACGAGCGTTTTTGGCGTATAAACGGCTTGACCTGAGTGCACCATGCCGTTGACGACATAGATCCCCGCCTGCTTGAACGGGATACTACTGACATAGTGCCCTTTCCGATGTGTCGTCTCGAATGTTTCCGTTTCCTCACTGCCGTATGGTGTCACCTGAACATGAACTTCATCGACATTATCAGGATGTTCGATCTCGACAGACACCGTCGTATTAGCAGGTTCCTCCATTTTTTCCGGCGCATACAATCCGACTTTCATCGCGACCGGAGCCGCTTTCGTCTCGAACTGACAGCCCGCTAATAACACGGCACTCCCGATTATGACCGTCGTAACGATTCGTCTCATGCCGCCACCTCCTCTTCCCCTGTCCGGCGACGGAACAGAATGAAATCAAGAATCAAGATCGCAAAGACGGAAAGCGCTGCGAGTGGCATCGTCAGACTGATCAGGACGATAAGCAGTGCGACGATTCGTTTGACACGCTGGTCGACGGCACGTTTTGGTGCCGATAATTGACCCGCACCATTCCGGCGTTTCCACCATAAAACGAACGAACTAACAACGATGAAGATCAAACCGAGACATAGTGCGAGTCCAACGAGTTGATTCAATAGACCGAAAAGACGTCCTTCGTGGAACCCGATTCCCATCGAGATGGCTTTTGCCATGAAGCCATAATCGACAAACGTGACGTTCGACAAGACATTGCCTGAGTACTGATCGACGTTCATCGTTTTTTCCTTCAGCGGCTCACTATGTAAGGAAGAGAGTGTGTAAACCCCTTGTTCTCCTTGTGGCAAGCTGATTTGGTAAGGACGCTCCATACCAAGTTGTTTTGCTTGTGTTGCGATGTCCGTCACTGACAACGAGATCGGTTTTGCCGGTCCAGAAGTCGGGACGACATCGTTTTGTGTTGCCCATGGAATATCTTGTGCGATATCCTTCGTGACGATTTGCGATTGCATCGTCTCATCTGGACCAAATGCATACTGCGGGAAGTTCGAGTTCGTTTTCGTCGCAGCCGTGTTGATCCATTCACCTGCTACACCAGACCAAGCTAGTCCAGAACCGATGATGATCAGAAGACCAATCGTTGACCAGACAGCAACTGATCCATGCAGTCCCTTCCAGAAGTTACGTGATCCTTTCGACTTCTTGAATGAAGGGAGAAACACGCGTTTAAAGCTCCCTTGTTCCCCACGCGGCCAAAATAGATATGTACCTGTGATCAATAAGATGATCGCCCAGCTAGCTGCCAGTTCAACAAGCAGGTTCCCGACTTTCCCCACGAACAGTTCTCCGTGAATCGTCTTGATGAAGCCAAGAGGTCCATCTCCCATCCGTTGTCCCGTCACTTCTGCTGTGTACGGATCAACATAGGCGTATCCAGCTTTTTCCCCAACTTGAATTCCCATCCGTGTCGTCCGGTCCGCGTCTTCGAATTGACCGATCGACGTGATCGTCGCTTTCGGATACGCATCCTTGACCGCATCCATCTGTTTCTCAAGCGTGACGGGTTTACCTGTTTCTTGTGTGAAAATCATATCACCATATAAGGCATCTTCAATTTGCGGTTTAAAGAGATAAATCGATCCTGTGACAGCTAAAATAATAAAGATGGGTGCAAAAATAATTCCTGCATAAAAATGCCACCGCCACATCGATTGATACCAGCTCTGCCGCTTTCTTTTGGCTTGTTGTTCTTCTTTCATCGTGATCCCCCTTGACCCCAGTTAAATATGTCCACTCTGTGAACACCTCTTAGTATAAGAGTTTACAATCCAGTTTCAGATAACTACCTGTGACGATAAATTGCCAATCCGGTGTGTAAATCAGGTGTCTTTTAAGAAGTGTTTATCGTCATTTTTTGACAATGATTTCACTTATTTTGCAGGTTACTTCTTATTTCAAAAAACTATCTATATTCATAAAATCAAACTTCATCAAAAAAGCGAATCCAGCAATGGATTCGCTCACGTAGTACCTATCGTTTAAATCGAAGAACTCTCTTCTACCGCATCCTTTTGACGGCGATGATGCACGATACCGATGACGGCAATACCGATCACAATGATCACGACAGAGCCGACGATCCCTGGATTCACCTGGAGCCAGTTCCATAGCTCCGACCACGTCACGGCTTCTCCGATCCGGACGATCAAAAAAGTCCAGAGTCCTGTATACACGCCTGCTGCTAAGAATGTCATTACTAAATAGCGCGGTAACGGATAACCGAGGAGTCCGGCGACATAATGAATCAGGTGTCTGACGCCGGGTAAGAAGAACGATAGTCCAATCGCCCATAATCCGCGTCGTTCGATGATCGTTTCTGCTCGTTCCAAGAAACGTGACTTCATCCACCGTTTGACGAGCGGAATCTCACGGAAGAACCGAGCAAGTAGATAAAACCACGTAAAGGCGATGAAGAAGATCGGCCAAGCGGTCAGCCAGATGACGACCGGGTACATCCCCTCTCGTAATCGAAGTGCTGCAAAACTCATCATCAAGACATCGTCCGACAATGGGGTGAACATGATTCCGCCAGCCAGGCGGACGAGTGCCATGATATCCATCACTTATCCCTACTTTCTATTTCTCTCTATATTCAGTATCCCCGATTTTTCTAAAGTTGAGCCCCGTCCGTTTCTTAAGTTCTTCTTTAGCTGTACTTTTTCGAGCAAAATAAATCGTCATCGATTTCGGAAAGCCTGTTACATCATATGAATGGATTCAGCCCCTTTTCATAAAAAATCCTTTTCCCACATCGAGAAAAAAGGGTTTCCTCCATCCGTTCGAGAAGGGGTGTAGCGTACATCTGAACGCTCATCTGATAGGAGGAATTTCCATGTTACATCGCCGGAAGACCTATACGATTCGTCCCGAACGCCTAGAAGAATTCACTGAGTTTTTCCATACCTATTTGTACCCGCTTCAAGTCAGCCATGGTGCCCGTCTTGTTGGGCGCTGGGTGACGGAAGCAGAAGATGAAGTCATCGCCATCTGGGAATACCGTGACCGCGTACACTTCGAACAAGTCGATCGTGATGTCCGCAACAGTGCCTTACGTCGTGAAGCGATGAAGAAGCGCGCACGCCTCGGCAAAAACCTTTATATCAAATCGTATGAAGATTTTATGACAGCGACCGGTACGTATGCTGCCCCTCGCGCGATCGTCAGCGTGACCGCGTATATCACGAACGATGCCGGTGAAGTTCTCCTCGTCCGTAACCTGCATCGTGGTGATACGTACGAGATGCCGGGTGGACAAGTCGAGAATCATGAGTCGATTCTTGACGCGATCAAACGAGAAGTCAAAGAAGAAACCGGGATTGATGTCTCAATCGATGGAATTACCGGTATCTATCAAAACGTCTCGAGTCACGTCCTTTGTGTCTGCTTCCGCGGGAAAGCGGTCGGTGGTGAACTTACGACACAAGAAGGCGAAACGACGGATGTCGGCTTCTTCCCACTGACACGTGACTCGCTGAGTGAATACATCAAACGGGAGCATTTCCAGTTGCGGACGCTCGATGCAATGGATCCGCACTACTTCCCGCATGCCTTATATAAAGTCAGACCGTATGAGTTGATCAGCCGGTATGACGGCAATGCAACGTCATCTTCACGATAAAACAAAAAATCCCCTTGCAGATTTTTCTCTGCAAAGGGATTATTTCAGTTATGTTGTCAATCGAGCAGTGATTCCAGCATCATCGGTGACATAGACAGCATCTGCTTGATCCGTAACAGTATAAGCAGAAGACTTCAACGTCTCGATCGCTGCTCGGAGCGTCGCTTGATCCGGATAACGCAGCGTCCAGTAGACAAGTCCGACCGCATCTTCCGGATTCGTCGGTGCGTCAACTCCCGACCAGACGTTCAGACCGATATGATGATGGTAACCGCCAGCAGCGACGAACAACGCACGCATCCGCGAAGCGTCAGCCGCAACCTCAAAGCCGAGCGTGTCGACATAAAAGGCCCGCGCTGCTTCGAGTGTCTTGACGTGGAAATGGACATGTCCCATGACCGTCTCGGCCGGCATACCATACCAGTCTTCTTCTCCAGCTTCGACGAGCATACTTTGCCAATCGACAGGATCGGTCGTCATCTTAACATCTCCATTTGCTTCGTACGTCCAGGTCTCACGTGGACGATCGGCATAAATTTCGATCCCGTTCCCGTCTGGATCCGACAGATAAAACGCTTCACTGACGAGATGGTCACCTTGACCAATCTCGATCCCTTGTTCGATCAAATTCCGGATGACGAAACCGAGTTCTTTTCGGTTCGGTAGCAAAATCGCAAAATGGTATAACCCGGCAACCGAGTTCGGTGGGAAACGGCGGGCATTCGGATGAACTTCGAGCTCAACGAGTGGTGTACCTTGTGCGCCAAGAACCGTTAGCTGATCCGTTTGTGTCAGTATACGTAATCCGAGAGATGCTGTATAAAATGAAACGGAACGGTCAAGATCGGTCACGCGTAAACGAACGGGACCGAGTGTAATCTGTGGGTGAATCGACATGTTGTTTCCTCCTTCAATGAAATAGCTTGTACCTCTATTATTACGCGGAAGTGATGGAAGCGGAAGTAGGCACGAATAAGTGGTATAGTATCCTAAACGATACCATGAAGGAGGAAGACCGATGGAAGAGACACCAAGCTGTCGAGTCGAGACCGCACTCGAAATCTTGACCGGAAAATGGAAACCGTCGATTTTACTCGTCTTGATCACACACGGAACGCTCCGCTTCAGTGAATTGAAACGACAATTGCCGAACATTACGCAAAAGATGCTGACGGCTCAACTGCGTGAACTTGAACTGAACGATATCGTGCATCGCGAGATTTATCAGGAAGTTCCACCCCGCGTCGAGTACTCGCTGACGGATTATGGTCGGACACTGATTCCGGTTCTTGACGCCATCAATGCATGGGGCGAACAACACGTCATCCATCTCGAAAATAAAGACAAACTTACGTCTGCTTCACAATGAGAAGTCCATTCCGATGCGATTTCTCATTTTTTATGGAATAAACTGTCTATTATCACGTATACTGACGTAATAGACTTCTGTTTTTGGAAAGGAATGAGTTCCTATGCATCAACTTCATGCGATCGAGCAATTGGTTGCTCGACTCAAACAAGATCCTGCAGTCGAAGCCATCTTCTTGAAAGGATCCTTCGGGCGGGGAGAAGAAGATGTTCATTCAGACATCGATTTGTACTGTCTCGTCTCAGAAGAACGTCAAACAAAATTCTTATCGCGTCGTTTGTCCCATCTTTCTACTTATCGTTCAATCATCTGGAAAGATGAGATCGACATCATCGCACCACAAATGATCGTCGTCTATGATGATCTCCTACATATCGATTTATTCACGGTGACACTTGATTCGCTAAACCATAAGGATCAATTACGTGTCCTGTACGATCCAAAACAGCAATTGACGGACTTTACGGATACTTGCGACTTGACGCTTTCCGCACAAGAAGCGACCGATGAAGCAATCGATGCTGTCTGGTTCTTGTTCCAATACAAAAAGGCAGCAGCACGGGGAAATGACTTATGGGCAGTCGAGATGCTCCGAAGCGCCTTGATCAAGTTCGCGAAAGTCTTGCTCCATCATCATGCTCCTGAACGAGCGCAACTCGGATTAAAGACGATTCCGACGACATTACCAGACCATCCACGCCTTGCTCTTGAAGCAATCTACGACGTCCTGACACCCGCAACGCACGCTGAAGCGGCTCAACGTTATTTGGCTTGTTTAGAAACTGAACGAAACGCGCTCGACCAGACGCTTGCCTCTCATCCAGAGACGCTCGCTTTACTCGATCGATTAACGCCTGAACTCTCGATCCAACAATCAGGACGGTAACAAGAAGGGGCTGACTCAAAAATCAGTTTCCACAAAGATAAGGGTGGCAGAATGATGATCTGCCACCCTTATCTCGTAACAAAAAGAATGACGCGTTTCACGCCACTCCTACAGGAAAAGCGCATTTATGCGCTGTCA
>NZ_DGYQ01000038.1:102535-104215 GCF_002396765.1 Exiguobacterium sp. UBA5002 | reverse complement strand
GATTCCCGTTCGTGTCCAACCATCCGTTCCGAGTAATCCAACGACCGTCGTGACACCACCTTCGAATATGTCTCGAACGGTCAGCGATGCTGTTCTCGTTGCAAATCCGCCTTCTCCTCCCCCACCGATTGGATGTAAGTGTCCATCGATGAATCCAGGAACTAGCTGTTTGCCGCGACCATCGATCCGATGCGTAATCATTGCTTCATCTATGGTATAGGAACCGATTCCGATGATCTGATTTCCTGCTATGTAGATATTTTGCGGCATCTGTTGCCACAGAACCTGTTCGATGACGATCATCGATCATTCCTCCTTAAGACAAAAAGCGAGCCTATCGCCCATGTGACGACATCTCGCTTTTCCTTATTCTGCCTTAGTCCCTTGACCAAGACCTAAATCTTCATTGACGGCATCGAGTGCGAAAACGACAAGTGAAGTGACGACAGACATAGCTGTCGCGAATCCGAAGCTATACGTTACTGCATCAACTGCCGATACGATGAACACAGCTGTGTTCACGAGTAAGAATGACCAAAAGAATGTAACGAGAAAACGCATGATTTCCCCTCCGTTTCCATAACGTACTATAGAGTTATCCTACGATTTGTAGTATACCATTTTTTAAACCAAGCAACAGCTTTTCTCTAATTTTTTCAAGCGCTTTCTTTTCCTTGAAAAACTTAATCGTTTCATACGAAGGACAATCGCTTCATATGCTACAGTAGAATTAACGAAAAGAAAGCGGAGGATTTCATCATGACCCGTCACTTAATCGCTGTCGATCTCGACGGCACCCTTTTAAAAGATGATAAGACAATCAGCGCTGCGAACATCGCTGCGCTCCAGCGTGCGCGTGCGAATGGTCACGAAGTCGTCATCGCAACCGGACGACCGTTTCGTCACGCTCGAAAATATTACGAACAGCTCGGTTTAACGACACCGATCGTTAACTTTAACGGTGGTCTCGTCCATCATCCACAAGACATCCACTTTGAAGTTCAGCATCATCCGATTCCATTAAAAACTGTTCAACATATTTTAGAATCTGTCGCTGAGACGAAAACACAAAACATCGTCTGCGAAGTCACGGATCATGTCTATTTTCAATATGATCCGGTTGGTATTTACGAATTCTATACCGACCATGCCTTATCCGTCACGACCGGAGATTTACGAAAGGTGCTTATGCATGAACCAACCTCTCTTTTAATTCATGCCAAAGGAGAACACGTCGATGAGATCCGCTCCGAACTATCTGGTATCCATGCTGAGACAGTACTCAATCGTCAATGGGTGAAACCTGAATTCATGGTCGAAGTGATGCGAAAAGGTACAAGTAAGGCGGTCGGTCTTGCTCACATCGCGCATCATCTCGGGATTGATTCCCGACAGATCGTCGCGTTTGGTGATGAGGAAAATGATTTAGAGATGATCGAATATGCTGGACATGGTGTCGCGATGGGTAATGCCATCCCTGCGCTGAAACATCTGGCAAACGGCACGACGAAGCGAAACGAGGATGACGGGATCGCGTATTACTTGAGACACGTACTTGGACTCACATGAAAACAGATAAAGAGGCTGACTCAAAAAAGAATGACGCGTCTTTTCACGCCCTTTCCTCAGGCGAGACACAAGCCAGTTTTCCTGCTTCATTCAAGCAGGAAAGCGGGTCTT
>NZ_DGYQ01000038.1:80911-102454 GCF_002396765.1 Exiguobacterium sp. UBA5002 | reverse complement strand
TGACAGCGCATAAATGCGCTTGTCCCTGTAGGAGTGGCGTGTGATGCGTCATTCTTTTTGTTACGAGATAAGGATGGCAGATCATCATTCTGCCACCCTTATCTTTGTAGAGACTGACTTTTGAGTCAGCCTCTTTTCATTATCCTTTTCGGAAGTATCCGACGACCGAGTCCGTCGCGACGACGTTGATGAATACTGTCTCGTCCGCTTCCCGACAAATCCGTTCGATATCCCGCAATTCGTGACGCTCAATGACCATCATCAACGTCGCTTTCTCAGCTCGTGAATACGTACCGATCGAAGGAATCTGCGTGATTCCACGAATGATGTGCTGATGCAGAGCCGTCGTGATGTCATCCGCATGATTCGTGACGATAAAAATCGTCAAGCGTTGGTTACTTGTATGAATCTCATCGACGACCTTAGAAGTCACGTAGATGAAGACGATCGTATATAAGGCAGTCGACCAGCCGAACAAGGCACCTGCCAATAGTGCGATCAAAAAGTTCAAGACGAACAGATATAAGCCGACACTGCGATCGGAAAAACGGGCAAAGATGAGGGCAACGATATCAAACCCACCCGTCGAAGCACCGAATTTAATCGTGATACCGGTACCAATCGCAAGCAAGACCCCTCCAAACACTGCATTCAGTGTCTGATCACCTGGTATGACAGCATATTGAGGAATAAGGCCAATAAAAATCGTCGTTGCCAGAACCGAAATCAACGTGACGATTGTAAAACTCCGACCTAACATGATCCATGCAAGCACGATCAAAGGGATGTTCAGCGCTAAGAACCAAACGTTTTCACCAAACGCAAACGCTGTATTTTGAAGGACTTGCGTCAAGATTTGGGCAAGTCCTGTAAATCCAGTCGAATAAACACCACTTGGAATCAAAAACCAGTTCATGGCAACGGCAATGACGAATCCTCCAATCGTAGCCACAATCACTTTTAACATACTTTCCTTTACTACTGCTGTCACACGCCGTTCTCCTCTCATTCATAACTATCTTGAAACACTTTAGCACATTCAAATGTCGCCGGATAGTCAAGATTTCCAAAGATTGATGTTCTTTTTCATGATGGCGTTTTCATTTGTGACAAAGGTGTCCTCTAATTCGTGTTACACAAAAAAAGAACCGACTTGGCATCGGTTCTTTTTCATCGTATTTATACTGTCATCGAAGCAGGCACCGTAATCTTTCCTCCTGCCGGAACTTCTACAGTCGTTCCATGAACGTTTAAGCTGAATGCTTCGCCTTCCGTCTGAGTGATTTCGACGGCGTTTGGCTGAACATGGACATGGATATGATGACCGCGCCACTGCATCCGGAACGCATAGCTCGTCCAGCCTTTTGGCAACATCGGCTTAAAGGACAACGTATCGTTCGCTACCCGTAATCCGGCGAACCCGTGGACGATCGACATCCAAGATCCAACCATCGACGTGATGTGTAATCCGTCTTCTGTATCATTGTTGTAGTTATCAAGGTCAAGTCGTGCCGAACGTTGGTACAGTTCGACCGCTTTTTCCTCATAGCCGACTTCCGCTGCAATGATCGAGTAGATACACGGAGATAATGATGATTCGTGAACCGTACGTGGTTCATAGAAATCGAAGTTCGCTTTCTTCTCTTCTAGACTGAAGCGATCCGTCAAGAAGTAGAGACCTTGCAGGACATCTGCCTGTTTGATGAATACAGAGCGAAGGATCCGGTCCCAAGACCAATTCTGGTTCAGCGGAAGATGTTTTGGATCGAGTTCAGCGACCAGGATTTGTTCCTTATCCATGAAGCCATCCTGTTGCATGAAGATACCAGGAGCTGCTTCATCTTTTGGATAATACATCTTCGCGTCGATATCTGCCCACTTCGCCAGTTCCTCATCCGTCAACGCTAATTGATGCATGAGTTCTTGCAAACGTTCTGGTTCTTCTTGTGCCAAATGACGGTGAACGGTCTGCGTATATTCGAGACACCATGCTGCGATCAAATTCGTATACCAGTTGTTGTTGACGTTGTTCTCGTATTCATTTGGTCCCGTCACCCCAAGAATCATATAGACATCCTTATGCGCCACATAATTGACACGGCTTGCCCAATAACGAGCAATCTCGACTAACACTTCAAATCCGTATTGTCCGAGATACGATGTGTCACCCGTGTAGTTCGTGTAATTATAAATCGCATGCGCAATTGCACCGTTCCGGTGAATTTCTTCATGTGTAATTTCCCACTCGTTGTGGCACTCTTCTCCGTTCATCGTCACCATCGGATAAAGCGCACCCTTCATCCCAACATTCTTATCCGCATTTTCTTTTGCTTGCGGTAATTGATTGTGGCGATACTTGAGTAAATTCCAAGCCACTTCCGGTTTCGACGTCGCAAGGTAAAAGTTCAAGCAGTACGCTTCTGTATCCCAATACGTCGCACCACCATACTTCTCGCCCGTGAAGCCTTTTGGTCCGATGTTGAGGCGTGAGTCTTCACCTGTGTAGGTCTGGAACATATGGAAGATGTTGAAACGAATCCCTTGCTGTGCCTCGACATCACCTTCAATCTTCACATCCGCTTCTTCCCAGTGGTGCAACCAAGCTGCTTCATGTGTCGCAAGCAATGGTTCAAAGCCTGATTCGAATGCGACGTGAACCCGTTTCATCGCTTGCTCCAGTAACGCATCGATTTCATGATCGCGATTCGTTACGAGCGCAACGAATTTCTCGACAGTGACACCCTCACCTACTGCGGCTTGTTTCGTGAAACGATTCGCGACGTACTGCGTATTGCCATCGACGACCTCACACCGTGCGCCTTCGACGTCCGTGATCATAGCTGCCGTCACATGCCAATCGAGCTTTTTCGTTTTTGATGTGACATAACCAAACCGTTCTTCAATTCCGTGTTCAACGGGAAGCCAGAACTTCTCATCATAGTTTGAGTCTTCATTCTCAACATCCGCATCGAGATATGATTCAATGATGACCTCTGCTTCGAAATTGACAGGTGTTACCGTATATTGCAAGGCAGCAATTTCTTTATCGACGATCGAGAAGAAACGCTTGGATTCGACTTTTATCTCTTCTTCTCCATGCTTCAACAACATCGCCCGCGTCAACACACCATGTTGCATATCAAGTTCACGTTTGAAGTCGATGACTTCCCACGTATTCAAATCAACAGTTTTTCCGTTGACAGATACTTTCAAACCCATGATGTTGACAGCATTGAGTACTTTCGCGAAGTACTCCGGATAACCGTTTTTCCACCAGCCGACACGTGTCTTATCCGGATAATAAACACCTGCGACATACATGCCTTGATGCGTGTCCCCTGTGTACTCTTCTTCAAACGTTCCGCGCATTCCCATATGACCGTTTCCGATCGATGTCATCGATTCTGCCAATCGATTATCTTCTGGATGAAAACCAAGCTCTGTAATTTTCCACTCATTGACCTCAAAAAGTCGTTTCATCGTCAAGTCGCTCCTTTTTTATGCTACGCATGTCAGTCAATCTGAACATGTAAGCGTTTCATCTATACTCTACATTCTTTATTGTACACATAAAAAGCATCAATGCAATCGTTTGCACGAAAATAAATTTCTTTTTCTGCAACCGCTTCCTTTTACTAGAAATCGACATCCATTTGAATCAAAAAAAGTCTATTTTCAAACCAATCGGTTTAAAAATAGACTTCTGTTTCACGCTTCAGATTTTCCGCCACAAGACTGACGGACGACGAGATAATGTGGAACGATGACGCGCTTCCCATAAGGGGTCGCATCTTCATTGATTTGTTCAATCAAACAATTCGTCGCTTCAAAACCAAGTCCAAAGATATTGATTTCAACAGAAGTCAACGGTGGGCTTGAGAATTCTGCGATGAACAAGTTATTGAAACTGACGACGGCCATTTGATCCGGCACACCGATCCCCATCTCATTCAGGGTACTCATGACACCAAGTGCCATCATGTCGTCACTGACGACGACAGCCGTCGGCGGATGTTCAAGCGACATCAGTCGTTTGACTGCCTCAGCGCCTCCTGTCGTCATGAATGGTGCACTGACGATGTAGGATTCTTGAATCGGGATGCCCTCTTCCATGAGAGCCGTCTTGTAACCCCCGACACGTTCTTGCGTCACAGCTAAGTCCTGTGCGCCTCCGACGAATGCGATACACTCGTGCCCAAGTTGATGCAAGTACTTCGTCACTTCGCGACCGGCTAGATAATTATCCGTATCGACATACGTGACATGTGATGAATCACTGAATGGTTTTCCGACGACGACGAACGGAAACTTCGAATCTTGCAGAAATTGAACGACTTTGTCATCCGTACGGGAATACAGTACGACGACACCATCGACACGACGGCCCTGAACCATCGAGACGACACCTTCATATACTTCTTCTTCCGAGACACCTGTCGTCATATATAACGAATATCCATTTTGATGCGCTTTTGTACTGATTCCTCGAATGACCTCCGAAAAGAACGGGTTTTGTAGCGTTTTTGTTGCAGCACTTGGCATGACGAGACCGATCGCTTGTGTCGTTCGATTCGCGAGACTGCGCGCATGAACGTTCGGATAATACCCGAGCTCATCCATCGCCTGCCGCACCCGTTCCTTCGTCTTTTGACTGATGCGTGAACTATTCGCAATGACGCGTGATACCGTCGAGGGTGCGACATTCGCTTCCCGTGCTACATCCTTGATTGTTACCTGCATCCCCTTCACCTCACATTTCCCCTAGTTAAGTATTTTATTTTGTTTGACGTTGCATGCGTTTACGGTGAACGAGAAGAAGTATGAGCGCTAAAATCGGAGCAATCGCACCAATTGCGATGATCGACCACCAGTTGACTTGTGACTTTTCGATGACATAGCTGTTCGCACTATTTGCATCAAGCGTGATCTCATAGGCGTCACCATCTTGACGCACCAAGTCTGAGAATAAAAGTCCTCTTAGACGCTGATCATCACCGACTTCTTTCGCAGACACGCGTAAGCTCGTCTTTTTTTCTCCAAGATTAATCGCGTAAATGACTTTTTGTTGTTTCGTCTCCCGTGAGTAGACTGCCATATGATCGGTTTTTGCGATCAAGCGTTGCTTCCCTGTTGCAAACGCTGGGTAGTCCTGACGCATCTCGTTCAACGTTTTTACGTACTGTTGCATCTTCTTATTCTGATCAAATGTCATCATCATCCGGTTTCCGGGATCCTCACCACCTGGCATCGCCACCTCTGTTCCTTGGTAGACGATCGGCATCCCTGGTGCAGCATAGAGTGCGAACAGCGCTAATCGAAGCTGCCGCTCCTCTTCATCTGCTCCACCAATCTTTGCTTCCGTGATGAAGCGCTTGACATCATGATTATCAATGAAGGTTGCAAGTCCCTTGGCATTCGGATTAAACGTAGTATCTCGATTATAAACTGAATCGAGCTCTTCCGCTGAACCATTTTTGCGGGCAAACTGATCCTTGACTCCATAATAAAACGGGAAGTTCGTCACGGAATCAAAACCTAATTTTGAATAGGACGCGATTTTTCGCGGATCTCCATCGAATACTTCAGCCAACAAGAATAAGTCTGGATGCTTTTCTTTGACTGCTGGGATAAACGTTTCCCAAAATGAGGCTGGCACATGGCGAACCGTATCGAGCCGGTATCCGTCTATACCCGTTTCATCGACCCAGTAGTTTGCGACATCAACTAAATAATCGACGACTTCCGGATTTTCCGTATTGAAGTCCGGTAAATCGAACAGCCAGTTATTCTCGACTTCCGACGGGTTATTCCAGTTCATGATCGGTTGATTTTTATGAAACCACTCCGGTTTTTCTTTCACCATTGGATGATTTGGTCCTAAATGATTGACGACAAGATCAAGGACGACCTTGATATCCCGTTCATGCGCTTCCTTGACGAGACGTTTAAACTCTTCCTTTGTTCCGAAGTGCGGATCAATCTCGTAATAATCATCCGTCCAGTATCCATGATAACCATTCGGACGGTTCTTAAAGATCGGCGTCAACCAAATCGAAGTGAATCCCTTTTCCTTGATGTAATCGAGACGTTTCGTCACACCTGCTAAATCGCCACCTTGGAACGCTTTTGGATTTTCAGGATCCGCCTCTCGATCATTACTCGGATCGCCATTCTCGAACCGGTCCACCATGATGAAATACATTCGTTCTTTTTCCCAACCTGCTGCTTCACCCGTCATCGGTTGAAGCCCGATAGACAAGAGAAGCGGCAAGAGGAGAAGCATTATGCCTCGTCTCATGCCGCTGATTTCCCCCTTATGATTATCCTTTCGTTCCACCTGCTGTCAATCCAGACACGAAGAAGCGCTGGAATGCGAAGAAGAGAAGAACGATTGGAACTGCTGATAATACGGCACCTGCCGCAAATAACGTGAAGTTATTGTCGAACTGCTCCGACACCATGTTGTACAACCCGACCGCAAGTGTCTGTTTCTCAGGAGAACGCAGGACGAGCGATGCTAAAATGAAGTCGTTGAATGGTGCCATGAAGTTGAACAACGCGATGACGGCGACCATCGGTTTTGCGAGCGGTAAGATGATTTGCCAGAAGATTCGTAAGTGACCGGCACCATCCATCCGTGCCGCCTCATCGAGTTCTTTTGGAATCGTATCGAAATATCCTTTTGCAAGATACGTATTCATTGGAATCGCGCCACCCGAGTAGAGTAGGATGAGCGCCAGATGCGTATCAAACAATTCTAACATATTAAGCAAGACATAAATCGCAATAATGGCAACGAATTGCGGTACCATCTGCAACACGAGGAACAAGATGAGTGAATTTTTCCGACCAACGAAGCGATAGCGTGAAAAAATGTATCCTGTTAACGTGATTAGCGCGACGGAGACGACCATCGTGATGACGGCAATCTTGATTGTGTTTAAATACCACATGCCATAATCCGTTTTTGACGGATCGAACAAATCGAAGTAGTGAATCAAAGTCGGATTACTTGGGAAGATATCCGATGTAATACTTTTCCCTGGGTTAAGTGAAGTACCAACGACCCAAAGGAGTGGATAGACGATAATGATGGAGGCGACCGTCAAAATGAGATATGACAACGCCATGTTGATTCGGTTTTGTTTTCTCATATTAGATCATATCCTCATCTTTGAATGATTTTGAACGCTTGAACTGAATGACGGCAATCGTCATGATGAAGAACGACAACACAAGCGTGATCGCTGCTGCGAATCCATACTGCGGGTTCGCGCCAAGCGACAATTTATAAATCCACGAAATCAAGATATCCGTTCCACCAGCCGATTGACCCGGTACTGCCGGTCCACCGTTGTTGAAGAGATAGATGATATTGAAGTTATTGAAGTTGAACGTATACTGCGTGATCAAGATCGGTGCTGTTGCGAAAAGAATCATCGGCAACGTGATTAAGCGGAATTTCTCTCCTGCTGTCGCTCCATCAATTGTTGCTGCTTCATAGAGATCTTCTGGAATCGACTGCAAGATCCCTGTCGTCAGTGTCATGATGTATGGGAAACCTAACCACCACTGAATCCCGATCAATGCAAGCTTCGTATACGTCGGATCCGTCATCCAGTCGAGACCATTATCGAGACCAATCGCTGGTAGTAATGTCGTATTGAAGACACCAAATGTCTCATTGAACATCGAGCGGAAGATCAAAATCGTGATGAACGCTGGTACTGCCCATGACAGGATCAAGATGGAACGGAAGAACCGTTTTCCTTTGAGTCCCTTTTGGTTCAGTAAGACTGCCAGTCCGATACCGATCGCGATGACACCTGTCGTCGAAGCGACTGTCCAGACAAGCGTCCAACCAAGAACGCTGACGAACGTGTCGCGGAAAATATCAACCGTGAAGATATTCAAGAAGTTTTGAACCCCGATCCAGTCGACAAGCTTTGCTGGCGGCGAGTTGTTGAACTTATAGTTTGTAAAAGCAATCAAAAAAGTAAAAATCAACGGTAAGACGACTGTGAACACTAAAAGTACTAATGAAGGAATCAACATCGCATACGGGAATCCATTATCACGGAAATTCCGTAGTTGCATCTTCAAGGAAGGTACTTCGAGGTTCATGTCGCGCAACTTACCGATTCGATACGCATCGATAAAGTTCCAGACGTAAACGGCGATACCAAAGACAAGTAAAATCAAGGCAATGATGCCCTCGACCATTAGAAAGATCGAGTGATCCCCCCTTACGCCTGGTACCTCACCGAGTGTAATCAAGCCCCAGATCGCTCCGCGATCGCCAGGACCATTTCCGGCTCCTTTGAAGAACAGTTCAAAGTTGACGAGAAAATATGATAGTACGACGACAAAAAATGTCGCGCCTTTAAGGAATTGTTTATTGTATAGTTGTCCTACTCCTGGAATGATCGACATCAGCGCCGCAATCGTGCGGTGGTTCGTCTTTTTTTCAGGCGTTGGATTCGTCGGGTGTGGTGTTGCAATCGCAGCCATCGTCCGTTCTCCTTTCCAAAGGTCATGTCTGACCTCAGGCTTCTCTTCCAACCATAAAGATGAGGGGGAATCCAAGATCCCCCTCTCTTTATCTCTTTGTCATGGATTCACGCGTTCCATTTACGCTTATTGATTGTTTGCTTCGATTTGTTGCTTGATTTGTTTGACAGCATCATCAGCTGATTTTTGTGCGTCTTGTTTGTTTGTTGCAACAAGCTGGAGTGCTGCTGCCATTGGTTCCCAAACTTGACCCATCTCAGCGATGTTCGGCATTGGCACACCGTTTTGTGATTGTGCGAAGACTGCTGCTGCGACTTCGTTATCCTTGATTGCTGCATCTTCTTGAAGCGCAGTGACTGGTGGGATCTCATTGTATTTTTCGAACATTGCTTTCGCGTTCTCTTCACCAGTGAGTGATGCCAAGAACTTCTCAGCCCACTCTGCATTTTCCGAGTATGCTGAAATCGCGTATGTTTTTACACCAACGAATGTTTTAATCGGCTCACCGTTTGGAAGTTTCGGAAGTGCTGAAGCTCCGAGGTTGATGCCTTTTTCTTTATAGCTCGCAACTGCCCATGGACCGTTCATGACAGCAACAGCTTTTTTATCGCCGAAGAGTTGGTCAAGTGCTTGACCACCGCCACCACCGATAAGACCTTTCGGGAAGAGACCTTCTTTGTACCACTTGCCGATGTAATCCATACCTTCGACAGCACCTTTGTTGTTCAAGCCAATATCTGCTGGATCCAATTTGCCACCGTTGTCTTTGAAGACATATCCGCCGTAGCCACCGATTGGACCGTGCGCGAAGTAGAAGTTATCCCAAAGCGCGAGGAATCCGTATTTACCGTCTTTCTTTTGCTCTGTTGAGATCTTGTACAGATCATCCATTGAAGCTGGTGCTTCTTTTAATTCATCTTTATTGAAAAGGAGGATTGGTGTTTCAACTGCTTTCGGATATCCGTAGACTTTACCGTCAAACGTTACTGCTGATTTCGCTGTATCGATGAATGGCTCAAGTGCTTTTTCGCCATCTTTGAGTTCTGCGATCAAGCCTTGGTCAACGACTGTACCGATTTGGTCGTGTGGAAGAAGCATGATGTCCGGTCCTTTACCTGCTGGTCCGTCAAGTGCTACTTTCTTCTGCTGATCTGTCATCTTAACTTCTTTGACTTCAACTTTGACGCCTTCTTTTTCTTCGAACGCTTTAGCTGCCGCTTTAGTCGTTTCAGCTTTTTCAGTGTCTTCCCAGATGACGATCTTGCTTGGTTTTTTACTGCCTGAATCTGAAGATGATGATTCAGAATCTGATCCACCGCCACATGCTGCAAGTGCACCGATTGCCATGACAGATACAGAGAGACCTGCTACGAATTTTTTCATTTCCATGATTAAAATTTCCTCCCCAAGTTAACTTATGAATGATAAGTTTTAATGCACAACGTTTGCATAAAGGCACAACCATTTTCTCATGATAACAACCGAGTGATTGTAAGCGTTTTATGAAAACGTTTGCATCACCTTTACATTTTTATTATACAATCTAAAATCCTTTTGACAAGTCCTTTTATTCAATTATTTTCTTACATTTCAAAACTTTTTATTTTTGATTTCATTATTTGAATCAAATGCTGTAGAGAATAAGTACATAAAAAAAGAAAACGTTTTCATTTTTATCGTTTGCACAACATGATGCAAACGATTGCATCATACTCTCGACTTTTATCAGGAATCCTTGATTTCACGGGATTGGAATTGACTTTAAGAAAGCGCTTTACTATTCTTAGGTCGAAGACATTATCAATATGATGCAAGCGATTGCGTTAAGGAGTGACTGCCATGTTCAAAGAAGCTGTGTTTCACCGCGCGATGTCTCCGTTCGTCTATAAATATGATGAGCGAACAATCCACATCCGTTTACAAACGAAAAAAAATGACGTTGATCACGTCGATTTGATATGGGGCGATCCATATGATTGGCATACTGAAAACCCAGATGCTGCCGATTGGAACTTCGATCCCTCAAAATCCAACTACTGGAATACATTCGAAACGCCGATGAAGCGAAGTGGATCAGATGAACTATATGATTATTGGTTCATCGATGTTGTTCCTCCCTTCCGTCGTCTACGATATGGTTTCCGTCTCCATGACGGTGCAACAAGCCAAGTCTTTACAGAGCGTGGATGGTTCGATGAAAAACCGCTCGATGATACAGGCTACTATTTCTGTGTTCCTTTCCTTAATGCAGTCGACGTATTCACTGCACCGGATTGGGTCCAGGATACAGTTTGGTATCAAATCTTCCCAGATCGCTTTGCAAATGGCGATGCGACGAATGATCCAGCCGGTACACTTCCGTGGAATAGTACAGCACCGACGACGACGAATCTTTTCGGTGGAGATTTCCAAGGGGTCATCAATCACATCGATTATCTCGTTGAACTTGGTATCACTGGTATTTACTTCTGCCCGATCTTCTTGGCGAAATCGAATCATAAATATGACACAATCGATTACTTAGAAATTGATCCACAATTCGGTACGAAAGAGAAATTCAAAGAAATGGTCGATCTGTTACACGCACACGGGATTCGCATCATGTTAGATGCCGTTTTCAATCATGCCGGCTTCCACCATAAAGCATTCGCTGACATCCGTGAACATGGTAGTCATTCAACCTATAAAGAATGGTTCCATCTGCGTGATTTCCCGCTCGTGACAGAACCATTGCCGAACTACGATACGTTTGCTTTCGTACCTGAAATGCCGAAATTCAACACCGAGAACGATGAAGTAAAGTCATACTTACTCCATGTCGCCCGCTACTGGGTCGAAGAATTCGGAATCGATGGCTGGCGACTCGACGTCGCCAACGAGGTCGATCACGCATTTTGGCGTGATTTCCGTCAAGTCGTCAAGGAAGTCAACCCTGACACGTATATCCTTGGTGAAATTTGGCATGACTCACAGGAATGGTTGCTCGGTGACCAGTTTGATGCCGTCATGAACTATCCATTTACGAATGCCGCTTTGAACTTCTTTGCCTTAGATAAGACTAAAGCAAGCTCGTATGCGAACGATATGTCGCATGTGTTGTTCTCAAACACGATGAATGTCAATGAAGTGACCTTTAATTTGATCGGATCACACGATACACCGCGTGCGTTGACGCGTGCTGGGAATAACAAACAGAAGCTTCGTCTTCTCTTGTTATCGATGTTGACGTTCTCAGGTAGTCCCGTCATCTATTATGGTGATGAGATCGGTCTCGATGGCGATCAAGATCCAGGCTGCCGAAAATGTATGCCGTGGGATCCTGAAGAGCAGGATCAGGAGTTATTCGCCTATACACGACACTTGTTACAGCTTCGAAAGCAGCATAAGACACTCGCGAACAAAGGGCATATCTCTTTCGTTCATGCGAATGATGAGACGAATACGATCATCATGCGTCGCATGAGCCCGGAAGGATTGTATTATATCTACTTCAACAATTCAGATGTTCCTGTTTCATTGACCGCTCCACAAGCTGGTCGAGGGCTTGATTTATTGACGAACACGCACCAGCAGACACTTGACGTTTCTCTCCCTGCGTATTCTGGAACGATCGTTCAAGTCTTATAACTATCTAAAGCCTGTACACTCACCTTCTAAAAAAGAAGTTTTGTGTACAGGCTTTTTTCTGTATCCGTTCTCCAGGATAGAAACAAGTTAATGAATGCCATCGAATTAGGGTATAGAGTACAGAAAGGAGGACATCCTCCATGGAAATTTTCTTTTACGCCGGTCTCATCCTCATCGGCTTGTTTACGATCAGTTACTTGAGTGAACGATTCCACGTCCCGAGTATTCTGGCATTCATCTTGATTGGAATCGTCCTTGGATTTTATTACGATCCTCCCGAAGAGCTGAAACTCGGAGGAGAAGCGGGCATCATCGTCTTATTCTTTTTACTCGGTCTAAAATTTTCAGTGGCGGACTTGCTGATTCAGCTCCGTTCCATTTGGAAAGCAGGAGTCATCGATATTCTACTTTCGTTCGGTGGAACAATCCTGTTGACCCTATCGTTTGGCTTTTCAGTCGCCGAATCGTTTTTGATCGGCTGTGTCTTGTATGCGACGAGTTCTTCAATTTCTGCTCGGCTACTCGACCGTGAACCAGATAAACACCAAGACGTGAATCGCTTCGTGCTGTCTTTACTCGTCTTCGAAGATTTGATGGCACCAATCTTACTGACGACGGCACCGTTCGTTTTAGGGACTGAGACGTTCTCGGTTGCCAAAATCAGCATCATCTTTCTCGGGTTCGCCTTCTTCTTCATTGCTCTGATGATCATGACGTTATTTATTCGAAGACGTGGACGGTTAGTCGATTCCCTCTATCGACACCCGGATGCTGGAATCGGGATCATCGGCTTAATCTTATTGTTTTCTGGAATTGGAATCTTATTTGGTCTATCCGAAGTACTCGGTGCCTTCATCATCGGTATTCTGTTAACCGAACTGGATGAGACGCGTTATCTTAAACGGCTAGTCACTCCGTTCCAAGACTTATTATTACCCTTGTTCTTTATCACGTTTGGAATGTCATTCGAGTTGACTGAGGGGTTACCCATTGATCTATTTTTCTTCGCTCTTGTCATTTGGGGAGTCGTCTCGAAATTCTTAGTCGGTTATCTCGGTGGAAAATCGTTCGGTCTATCCAATTATCATGCGATCGAATCAGGCTTTTGTCTTGGACCACGCGGTGAATTTTCGATTCTATTCATCACGCTCGCTAGTGGCGCATTCGTGACGTTGACCGGAATTTATATTTTTGTTTCCGCTTTTCTTGGAATTCTATTGTTCCGTATCTCTACTGCCTTAACGGATCGTACACATGCGACCGCACGAAAAATCAAAAAGAAATTGAAGTGAAAAAGACGTCGGCGCATCGTGCGATTCCGACGTCTTTCTTCTATATATGTCTTCGATTCATCGTCCGACAAAAACAGGGCGTTTTTTTTCGATGAAGGATTCAACAGCATGACGATGGTCTTCCGTTTTCCCAGCGCGTGACTGGTAGATGATTTCTTGAGCAAGCATTTCCTCCAAGTTATTTTCATAACTCGCTGCCTGTAGCTGCTTGATATATCCGATTACTTTCGTCGGACGATCCGCCAGTTGACGAGCAAACGCTGTGACCTCTTCTACAAATTGCTCTGATTCGATGCTTCGTGTCGCAAGGTTGAGCGAAACAGCTTCGTCTGCTGAAATCGTGTCACCGAGTAACGCAAGCTCTGTTGCTTTTGCTGCACCAATTAGCCGAGGCAAGAAATACGGAGCACCCGCATCTGGGACAAGTCCGATATTAATGAACCCAAGCGATAATTTCGCTTCCTTGTCGACTAGTCGAAAATCACAAGCGAGCGTGAGTGATAACCCAGCCCCTGCCGCTACACCATTGATGGCAGCAATCGTCGGTTTCTTCGATTTAGCGAGTGCACGAACGACAGGATGATAATACTGTTGTAAATATTCACCATGATCGAGCTCAGGTGAGACAGTTTTCAAGTCTTGACCTGCACAAAACCCACGTCCCTCGCCTGTCAAGACGATGACACGTACTTCCTCATCCTGATTCGCTTCTTCTAGAGCGTCTGCTAACTCATCCAATAAATTCGAAGTTAATGCATTCAGTTGTTTCGGTCGAGCAAGGGTTAACGTCGCAACCTGATCCTTGACGGCATAATTCATTTCTCGTTTCATCGGATTCCCCTACCTTTTAAAAATGAATGATTGTTCATTATGATGTATTCGTGATATTTTATGAAAATCCTTTTAAATCTCTTTTTTTTTAATGAAACACAAAAAACCCTCTTTCATTATGAAAATCGAAGGCGTATAGTTTCAAAAAGATAAAGAAACACTATTCGTTTTATGAAACAAAGGGGATTTATTTTATGAAAACAGTCAAGCAACCAAGCTTATTCCACATCACGTGGCCATTGTTTATTGAAATCGCATTGCACATGAGCCTCGGGATCATTGCAACGTTGATTTTAAGTTATTACTCAGATAGCGCTGCTGCGGCAGTCGGTGTATCCAATCAAATTTTGAACATCTTCATTATTCTCTTTAACATTACCTCGGTCGGTGCAACGATCATCATTGGTCAGTACCTCGGTGCAAGAAAAACACAAAACGCTCGTCAAACTGCTCGTTCTGCTTTTGCGATTAACTTGTATACCGGTCTCATCGTTTCTCTGACCGTCGTATTGTTCGGAAGACAACTCCTTGGATTTTTCTCATTAGAAGGAGAGACGCTCGTCTATGGCGAAACGTTCATTAAGATCGTTGGTCTATTCCTTTTCTTAGAAGCCATCTCTCTGACACTCGGTGCGATTCTCCGGAGTCATGGATTCACGAAAAATGCTATGTATGTCACGCTACTCATGAATTTCGTTAGTGCTTTTGGTAACGTCATCGCTGTTCTTGGACTCTTCGGCATTCCCGTTCTCGGTGTTGCCGGTGTCGCCTGGTCGATCGTCATCGCTCGGACAATCGCTGTCCTTGTCTTATTCTTCGTCGTTTACCGGAAACTCTCATTACGTTTTAAAGTAAAAGACTTGATTCATTTCGACCGGGAAGATGTGAAACGGATCATGAACATCGGAATCCCATCTGCCGGTGAAGGAATCGCCTATCAATTTTCACAACTCATCATCACAGGATTCATCGCAACGATTGGTGAAGCAGCATTGTCCGCTCGTGTGTATGTATCGAACATCACAATGCTTTGTTTCCTATTTACACTTGCGATCGCGCAAGGGACGCAACTTCTCGTCGCACGCCAAGTTGGCGCTCAACAATTTGAACAAGCATATGGACGTGCTGTGAAAACATTGAAAATTGCCGTCTTCGCAAGCTTCATCTCAGCTGTCGCTCTCGCTTCATTCGGTTCATCGATTCTATCAGTGTTCACATCGAGTCCTGAAATCATTGCAATCGGTATCCCACTACTCTGGGCAAGCGTCATTCTTGAACCAGGTCGCGCGATGAACATCGTACTCATGGGAACTCTTAAATCGGCAGGAGATGTCCGTTTCCCTGTCGCCATCGGTATTCTATCGATGTGGGGAATTGCGGTCGTCCTCAGTTATACACTTGGTCTTGGTTTCGGTCTTGGTTTACTTGGAATCTGGATTGCCTTCTCTGCTGACGAATGGTTCCGTGGCATTTTCGCCATGAAACGTTGGCACGGACGGAAATGGGTCCAATACTCACTCGTCAAAGGAGAAACACATGAGCAAAACGAACGTCGAGAGGCTTCTGAAGCAGTCTAAGATTGACTTCGAATCCCTCACTTATCCTGTTGATCTTGATGATTTATCTGCTGAAGCCGTCGGTAGAAAGATTAATTACCCCCTTTCGACCATTTTTAAAACCCTTGTTTTGAAAATGGTCGAAAATAAATATGTCTTTGTCGTCATTTCGGGGGAAGAAGAACTCTCTCTTAAGGCAGCAGCTAAAGCATTGCATTCGAAAAAAGTCGCGCTTGTTCCGATGAAGGAGTTAGAAGACCTGACTGGCTATATTCGAGGTGGTGTCTCTGCCATCGGTGCTAAGAAGAACTTTCCGGTTCTTTTATCGGATCGTGCTATCCATGAACCATTCATCATCGTATCCGCCGGAAAACGTGGACATCAAGTTCGGTTGAATCCTCATGATTTTTTATCTTTCACTCAGGGGATTCTCTTTACGAACGGCTGAATTCCATCTCCTAATTATGGTATGATGAGTAGTATCGATTAAGTGGCAGGAGGAATCATTTTGTGGAAAGATCGTGTTCGTAATTCAATACCCAACCTATTTACGTTCGGAAATCTGTATTGTGGTTTTTTAGCCATCGTCATGGCGGCAAAAGGTGATTTTCAAAATGCCACCTTACTAATCGTCATCGCGATGATGCTTGATAGTCTGGACGGACGTCTTGCTCGGATGCTTGGTGTAGCAGGCGACTTCGGAAAAGAACTGGACTCATTAGCAGATATCGTGACATTCGGTGTCGCACCTGCAATGATGGCCTACTATACGTATTTCTATGAATTCGGAGAAGTTGGTTTACTAATTTCTGCTCTGTTCCCGTTGTTCGGCGCATTCCGTCTTGCCCGGTTTAATTTATCGGCAACGAATGTGGCATCTGCTTATTTTTCAGGTGTACCGATTACGGCGGCAGGTGGTATTTTGGCCGTTGTTACGTTGTTTAGTGGACGAATGAACGACTTGATGGTTCCACTTGTCTTCACAGGTCTTGCCTTCTTGATGGTCAGTCGTGTCAAGATTCCAAGTTTTAAAGACATTCCCGTTCCGCGCCATACGTTCGTCATCACCTTTACATTGCTATACGTGACGTATGTCATGATTGCTCGTAGCAATGAATGGTCGACGTTTTGGTTCGTTGCTGTTCCGTTGTATATCGCGTTTCTCCTTTTCTCGTTCATCAAAAAGAAGAAGCAAAAGCAACATTCAAACGGATGATGGTAGGAAGTGGTCCGGTTTCTCTTGCGAGAAGCCGGACCACTTTTTTTATAGGACCGCTTCTCCCTCGCTCGTTTTCAAGATATATGGGTATACTTATGACAGAAGCTATTTTGGAAATGGAGGAATGTCACGCATGGAGCAGTTTCATAAACGTCTTTGGATTTTCTTTTCAATTTGGTTCACCATCGGCTTGATCTTAGTTGGTTTTTCGTTACTCCCCCCTTGGCTCGAGTGGGCCAATGCCGTCTTTTTATTCGCTTCCGGCTTATACGCAGCACTCTATTTTTGGCATATCTTACCGAAGGGTCGTCTTGTCATCCCCTTCATCTTCTTTGGTTCGATCATCATTGAGTCGATTGGGGTCCATACCGGTTGGCCGTTTGGAACATATCGTTATGAGTCGGATTTCGGTGTTCAATTATTAGGTGTGCCGATTACGATCGGGGCTGCATGGCTGTCGGTCATGGGGGCGAGTCTCGCTTTCTCCCGTTTGTTTTCGTTTCGCTATAGTACATTGATCCTCGTTCCATTGTTTGCCGTCTGGCTCGATTTAGCGATTGATCCTGTTGCTGCTAACGTGAAATCGTATTGGCTTTGGCAAGACGGTGGCTGGTATTACGATATTCCGACACAGAACTTCTTCGGCTGGTATGGAACGGCGCTCGTCTTTTCCTTTTTCATCAATCGCTATCAAGTCAAAGCGACGGATGCCGCACTCGAACAAAACAATCAGTATCTCTTTTTGATGTTGCACACTTTATTCGGTGTAACAGCAGGAGTTGCTGGTCTCTATGGCGTCACTTTGGTCAGCTTAAGTGCATTCATCGTCTATTTCATTGTGAAACGAGGGGTTATCGTTGAAAGAAGCAAACAAAAGCAAATTAGCTGAATCCGTATTTCATACGTATGTTGATCATGCTTTGATCCGACGTCATTTCCACCGTGTCTTATATCGAGCAGACGATCTACCTGTCCCTGGTCTCATGCTTGCTACGCACAGTTCTTGGTGGGATGGTATGATTCTTTTTCATTTGGATCAGACCTGTTTCCATCACGATCCTTACGTCATGATTGACCAAGCAGGGCTTGCTCGCTTCCCGTTCTTCTCTCGTCTTGGAGCTTTCTCTGTTGATCGGACATCATTCGCGGATATCAAGACAAGTCTTCATTATGCCAAAGAACGACTTCAAAATGGCAGCAGCGTCTGGATGTTTCCTCAAGGCGAGGAACGTCATCAAGAGGACCGTCCGCTTCGCTTAGCAAGTGGTGCCACACATTTGACGCGTCATACGGATCACGTGTCTCTCGTCGCCTTTTATTATTCATATGGCCATGAACAGCAACCGGACATCTATATCCGGACGCGTCGCTTTCATCCATTACCTGAGGAACGTTCAAGTGCCCAGGCAAAACGACTGACGGCAGAACTAACCGCCTTATACGACGACATTCGAGCAGATGCAATTGCGGAACGTATTGATTTATATCGTTGTATCTCTACACGAAGGGAACCACTTCCTGCGCGAACGGAGCGCTGGTTACGGGCATTTCGGTCATGAGTTGGTTCTTTCTCTTCTTCGCTCTAGCTGTCTGTCTCTATACATGGATCAATTTAGCTTTTTTACCACGATTAACGGATCCCGTTCAACCAGATAGTCTAGCAATCTGCATCCCTTTACGTAATGAGGAGCGTAATGTACGAAAATTATTAGACGCACTAGAACATGCTCTGACACCTGGGATGCACGTTTACTTATATGAAGACCGCTCGACCGATCGGACGCGCGAGTTATTGCTCGATCGGATTGGTCAAGACGACCGTTTTACAGTGATTGATGGTCTTCCCTTACCAACAGGCTGGGCAGGAAAGGTCCATGCGTGTCATCAACTCGCGAAACGAACGACAGAGGACTACTTGTTATTTCTCGACGCTGATGTGACACTGACACCTGATGCAATTTGTCGCTTATACGGAACGTTACGAACAGAACGAGCCGTTTTCCTTTCCGGTTTCCCGTCCTTTCCTGTACCGACGTTTCTTGGAAAGTGTTTGATTCCAATGCAACATGTTCTTATTGCACAACATCTTCCGATTCCTTTTCGCAAGGTGAAGCATCCAGCGTTTGCTGCAGCCAACGGAATGGTCGTTCTCGTCGAACGACGTGCGTATGATCAAGTCGGTGGACATGAAAGTATTCAATCGGCTCTCGTTGACGATTTAGAACTTTGTCGCACATTTAAAAAATACGGATGGACGACGACGCTCGTCGAAGTCGCTCCAGCAGTCTCTTGTGATATGTACGCCACGAATGAAGAGGTCTGGCAAGGTTTTCTAAAGAATGTCTTTCGTGGGATGAACGATTCTTATGTTGTCGGATCATACTTTCTACTCTTTTACTTGGTTCAAGCAAGTGTCCTACCTTATCTCATCCTTCACCCATCCTGGCAGATGGGTGGTGCACTGATTCTTCTTTACTTAGCACGATTCCGGATTGATCGTGCGGCACGAATCCGACATGTTTGGTGGCTCCATCCACTAGCTGTATTCTTTTATGTCATCTTGCTAGCAAGTGCGATGATTCGAAGCTTTAGGAAACGGGAAATCACATGGAAGGGTAGGACCTATTCATAAGGAGGAATCAGTATCATGAAGCATATAGCTGTCATCGGAGCTGGTCTTGGAGGACTAAGCGCTGCCATCTCATTAGCTGCAAAAGGATTTCGTGTCACGGTCATCGAGCGCAATACACATATCGGTGGCAAAATGATGCCGATCATCACAGAAGGACATCGCTTCGACTTTGGTCCGAACACGATCACGATGCCGGAAGTTTTTCAATCTGTCATTCTTGAATCTGGTGCGGATCCTGATGAATACTTTACATTCACGAAACTTGAGCGTCACACGGTCAATCACTTTTCTGACGGACGCACCTTAACGTTCTCGTCTGGACGTGAAGCGATGCGGACAGAAGTAGATCGTTTCACGAACGGTCAGTTGGCAAAAAACGATATTACAGGTTATCAAGAAGAAGTGGCGAAGTTGCATACGATTGCAAAACAACAATTCTTTACGAATATAGATTCATTCATCCGCCCTTCCCTCTGGCGAGACATGTTGAAAGTGCATCCCTTCCAAAACCTTCATGGGCTGCATAAGCACTACTTTAAGGATAAAGGGTTGATTCAGGCACTCGATCGTTATGCGACCTATATCGGGAGTAGTCCTTATCAAACACCCGCTACCTTCAGTCTCATCGCTCATTTAGAACTAAATGACGGCGTCTACTTCACGAATGGCGGCAATACAGCAATCGCAGAAGGATTCGCTCGACGTGCAAAAGAACTAGGTGTCGTCATCCGTCTTGGCGATGAAGTGACACAGATCGAAGTCGTCGATGGACAAGCAACGGAAATTGAATTGAATCACTTGGAATATCTACCGGTTGACTTTGTCGTCATGAACGGTGATTTGTTGACACAATATCCACGCCTGATCTCAGAAACGGCACGACCTGATTTTAAAAATCCGACACCTGCTCAAGTCGAACCGTCGATTTCTGCCTATGTTCGATGTATCGGTCTCTCACGTCGGATCGAAGGGCTGGCTCATCATAACGTCTTCTTCTCTTCGGATTACGAAGCTGAGTTCAAGGCACTCTTTGATGAAAAACGTTACGCTGAGGAGCCGACGATCTATATCTCGAATTCTTCCGTCACAGCACCGGAAATGGGACAAGCGGGTGATAACTTATTCGTGCTCGTCAATGCACCTGCAACGGATACTGGACATGCGATTGATTTTGATACGTATGATCAACTGATCAATCAACGATTGCAGTCCTTTGGGATTGATATTTCGTCCGATGTCGTCTTCGAGCAACGGATCACGCCACAGGATATCGAACAAACCTTCTTTGCCTATCACGGCTCATTGTATGGCTTGTCATCCAATGGCATCCGGTCGTCTTTCCTCCGTCCGAGCAACCGTTCAAAGAATGTTCACAATTTGTTTTTTGCCGGTGGATCAACGCATCCTGGTGGTGGTAGTCCAATGGTGACGCTTTCAGGAAAACTAGCAAGTGAACGAATCGTCTCTGCTGTCGCCGCTACCCTGTGAACGTTATGTGAATTGCATATCAATCACTTGTACGGACAACTAAGATTTGATACGATTACTTCGAGTTCAAGAGGTAGTGATTGACCCCACATCCTCAATCAAGCGCAAGGTGACTTCCCCGAGTCAAGAGCGTTGAAGAACTTACTTTTTCTAACCAGCGAAATCAACTGGGACCCACCCATTTCATCACGTGACTCATCGTGTGTCCATTCGCATGACTTACGACGTTCCCCCTTAGATCGTCTCATCCGAATGGTCCACAGATAGCTCGATAAAGAAAAGACCATCCCCGTGGTCGAAACAGACCTATCTCGTAGTCCAGATGTTCGCTCTGGTGTAGAAGTAATCTGAGACTCCCCGGTCTCAGACCATAGAAAAAAGACCTTG
>NZ_DGYQ01000038.1:23643-80848 GCF_002396765.1 Exiguobacterium sp. UBA5002 | reverse complement strand
CAAGGTCTTTTTTCTATGGTCATGTATTAAATCGTAGCAAGTAACTTCATTTTTTGCCAACGGCTGACGTACGCCCGTTTTGTAAAGACGTCGTAGTGATTATCCCGCGCTGCATCGAGAATGCCACGATAGAGGAACGCAGCAGCCTTTAGAGCACGCCGACTCTCTCGTGGATACCGTTCAAACGATGGAATCGCCGCGTCATACAGATGCTCTGCTCGAAGGGCGACCTCTTCCCAGAGACCGATGAAGTCTCCTGAAGGACGACCAGCGAGTAACGACTCCGCTGTGACACCGTATGTCTCCATCCATGCATGGGGCAAGTAGATACGGCCGCGTTTTGCATCTTCACCGACATCGCGTAAAATATTCGTCAGTTGCATGGCGATTCCAAGATCGATAGCGGACTTTCGGAGATCAGGCTGTTGCGGGGCAAGAATTGGCAACAACATCAAACCGACCGTGCTCGCTACGTAATAACTGTACTGTTCGGTCTCTTCAAGTGTCTGATAACGGTTCTTTTCGATATCCCACCGCATGCCTTCTGCCAGCTCTAGAAACGGCGTCTCATCCATTTCATAACGTTCAAATACGTCTGCCAACGCAATCCATAACGGTTTATCTAATACTTCGCCATCACGGAATCGTTTGAATTCATTCAAGAAAGCTAGTAAACTCTCTTTCGGCGTATCCGACTCATCGACGGTATCATCGAGGAACCGGCAAAATGTATAGATGGCATAAACAGCTTGTCGATCTGCTTTTGGTAAGAGTGAAAAGGCTTTATAGAACGTCTTAGATCCGGACTGAATGACTTCCTCACATTTGATATACGCGTTCTGGATCGTCACTGAATTCATGTTTCCACCCCATCTCTTGTTCCATTCGGTTTACGAGTATCGTTGCACCCATCATGACGACTGGTACTCCTCCACACGGATGTACTGATGCTCCAACGGCATACAGGCGATCGATGTCAGGATACGGTTTCGCCTGTGTCTTTAAGGCAGCCGATTGACGAATCGTTGGGGCAATACCAAAACTGCCTCCTTTGTATAAGCCAAAAGCCTGTGCATCATTCGGTGTACGAATCTTCATTTCTTGTATCTGTTCCCGGAATCCCGGATGATGATGCTCAATTTTTTCAAGTACGGTTTCGATGAAGCCCACTTTTTTATAATCTTCTACGCCGTAACCACGCGGAGAAGGAATCAATGAGTAAACGACACTATCCTCAGTCCCTGTCAGACTAGAGTCAATCCGACTCGGATGGAATAGATAGACTGCTGGATATTCTGGTAATCGTCCTTTTTTAAAGATGTTCGTCATGAGTGGTTCCAAGTCATTCGGCATCAAGAAGCGGTGCACCGGTAAATCGACTTTCCCCTTCATCTTGAAATACAGCAATAGCGTACCGCCTGAAGGCGTATAGGTCTTAGGTTGTTTACCTTCTACAAGACGTTCCATCAATGGAAACTCACCGTTTAGTACGATTTGATCAAATGCTTCCTGTGTGCCATCTTGCAAGACAATTTCCTTCGCCTGTCCTCGTTCGACAACAATCCGTTCGACGGGTGCTTCGAAGACGAATCGGACACCTCGTTCGACTAATGTGTCATACATACGTTCAGCAAGCGAGAAATAACCGCCTTTAACATACCAGACACCTTCCGCTTGTTCCCGGTATGGAATCAAACCATAGATCGATGGTGTCGTATATGGATTTCCACCGATATAAAATGTCGGGAAACTATACGCCATACGCAAATATTTACTCTTGAAGTATCGCTTCAAGTGATCATGTGCGGTCTCTAAAGCATGCATCTGCAATAACGGGCGCATCATTTCTGGATGAAGTAACTCCGTCTTCCGACGATAACCACGTTCTAAAAATTTCGATACACTCGTCTCATAATCCTTTTCTTTTTGGTGCATGAATTCATAAAATCCACGACCTTCTCCGAATTGACGTTCAATCGCAATCGCTTGATCCACGACATCAGCTACTTTCGTAACGACCGTACCGTCGTCAAAGTGAAGGTCATACAACGGATCGACGCGTTCGAGTTCTACACCTGTCACACCGGCTTCTGCCAACTGCTCTTTTAACTTACCTGGCATCAAGACGATCGTCGGACCTTCATCGATCCGTCCTCCCGATTCAAAATCGACGGATCGTAAGCGACCACCGACACGTCCTTCTTTTTCAAAAATCGTAATCTCGACTCCTGGATGTCTTGCTGTCAGCAAAAGCGCTGCATGCAGTGTACCGACACCTGCTCCTACGAATCCTATCTTCATGTTCGCACCCCTTCTTTTTTGAGCACGAGTTCTGCTGTGATGCGAGCGGATTCGAAAATCGTCGGTAATCCGCTACCCGGATGTGTGCCACCTCCGACGAGATACAAGTGATCGAGCTCTTCAAATTGATTATGCGGTCGGAAGTACATCATTTGTGTCAACTGATGCCCGAGATTAAACGTAGCGCCTTGATGAATCCCCATCGCTTCCCAATCGTCCGGCGTGAACATCTCTTCGACTTCGATTGCTGCTTCAATCCCTTGATACGGCGAACGTGTTTCAAGTGCGTCCAGAACACGACGACGTAGTTTCGGTCCTTCAATCGACCAATCAAGTCCAGAGTAATTGTTCGGCACTGGCACTAATACATACATAGCAGACTTGCCTTCAGGTGCTAGCGTCGGATCAAGGACAGATGGATTTTGGACATAGAACGAAAAGTCATCCGATAATTCCAGAGTCTGTGTCATCTCGCGAACGTTTTTCTCATAGTCCTCTGCGAAGTAGATTGTATGGTGTGGTGCATCAAACGTCCGGTTGACACCAAGGTATAACATGAATGTCGAGCACGAGAATTTTTTACGGTCAATTTTTGGTCGGGACCATTTTTTCAGTACACCTTCCGGCACGAGATGGTTCATCGCATGTGCGAAGTCCGCACCGATGATGACTTCATCAAACAGCTCGTGTTGCCCTGATTCAAGGATCACCCCTTCGACAGCTTTCCCGTTCAAGATCAACTGCTTGATGCCTGTACCTAATTGAACTGTTCCACCGAGTTCTTCAATCGCGCGTTGCATCGCAAGCGGCACCTGATGCATCCCACCAATCGGATGATGGACACCGTAAGCATGTTCCATGTAGGACAAGATTGAAAAGCCACCTGGACATTCCCAAGCTGACATGCCTAAATATTTGGCTTGGAACGTAAACGCATACTTTAGTTCTTCACTCGTGAAATAGTCGGATAAGACATCATAAAGGGATCGCCCAAGTGAAAGACGCGGAAGTGCTGTTAAGACACGCGGTGATAAGTAGTCTGTTAATCGGTCATGACGTGTCTGGAGAATGGGCATCAACTTACCGAGTTTTAGCGCCTGCTCTGCCATGAATCGATCATATCCCTCTCCGTTTCCCGGAAAGTGCTGTTCAATCGTCTCTTTCATCCGGTCCCGGTCCGTCGTCATCGTGAATTGCTCTGTTCCACCTTTAAAATAAAGCGTGTACATCGGATCAAGCGCTTTAAGATTCAGATAATCTTCTAATCGTAGACCGGCTTCATGAAAAACGTTTTCTAGAATGTGCGGCATATTGAGGAATGTTGGTCCTCGATCAAACGTATAGTCATCTATCTTGACGGCAGAAGTACGCCCGCCGACCTGCGTTTGTTTTTCATAGACGGTGACATCTATTCCTTTTCCCGCTAATAATAAGGCACATGCAAGTCCCCCTGGTCCTGCTCCTATCACTGCTACGCGTCGCTTCACCCAAATCTCTCCTTTTATCTCTCATCGTTTCAACTATTATACTAAGCACATAGTAAGAGCGACAAATTTAAACTGTCTTCCAACTGTAAAAACGCCAGACTTCGCTTAGGAAGTGGCGTTTGCAGTCACGATATACCAGGCACCTTCTTTTAAGAATGGTGTGATCGAAATGTTTTCAAACCCAGCTTTCGATAAATCCTCTTTCAGTTCTTCTTTGCTTGGTAATGGATACAGATTCTCATGCAACGTCATGAAAGCATTAAATGCTGCCGAGAACGGCGCACCATGCGAACTGTCACGAAGTGGTGTTACCAGAATGACTGTCCCGTCATCTTTAACGAAACGGCGAACGCCTTCTAGAAGCGCAAGACGTTCCGGTTGTGGGAAGTAATATAAAATATTATTCATCATGACTCCGTCATAGGTCTCTTTGACATCGAATGTCTTAATGTCTCCGACGACAAAGTCAATTTCTCCGCTTGTATCTCGTCGTTTTGCTTCTGCAATGACCGATTCTTCGATATCGATTCCAGCGAGTCGCAAATCAGGCAACGCCTCATGGATTTTGCGGAGATATCCGCCATAGGCACAGCCGATATCAAGAAGTGATGTCAGATTGCGACTACGAATGATATGACGTACGGCTGGAAAAGCGACGGTCTCAACAAGTGCCGACGTTTCGGCAACGATGTCGCCGTGTTCTTCACCATTGAAAACTTTCTGTTGACCCTCTTCTAGAAACTGTGGATAAGAGAATAATGCGGGTAAATGTAACTCCATCATTTCCGATAACATGAATCCGATACTGCGATCGTCTGATTGAGAAAGTTCCGGCAATACATGACGCGTCGCTGTGTAACGTAAATCTTTTTTCTTTAAGTGACCAACAGCTACGCCGACCTCGAACCAGCGGGATAACGCTTCCTGTGTCAGCGGACGTTGCATCCGCAGTTGAGCCTCTGCTTGCGTCGCTCCCGTTTGAAGAGCATCAAATAAACCATATTTATAACCGATGTATCCATGCCAAAGTGGTAACACCGGTTCTGCGCGTTTCATCCATTTCCGTGCCCGGAAGACTTTCGTCCATTCCTTCAACTGTGCCACAAGCGTTCCCCTCTCTACTGTGTAATACATCCCTTTTCCCAAATAACAACCACTTGTAAACAAAAATTACTAGCGGACACGACAAAAAGAGTCCTTTCAACCTGTGAGGTCGAAAAGGACTCTTTGATTTCGCATGCACTTAAAAGAACTTCATACCGTATGGGAGCGAATACCCAAGGAATACTGTGACAAGAACGAGCACGATGAATCCGATGACGAAACCGGAATAGGCTTTACCCTTTTTGACACGAACGAGTGTCAATTCTCCGAAGATGAGCGTCAGAAGACCTGCTGTAATCTTCGCATGATATAAGCCTTCCTTGTTAGGAATTTCAATGTACAGATAAAGACCTGTCGCGAACGTCAATAAAAGCAGAAGACGGAACGCCATATGAATGCCTTTTGCGGCTTTTTTATTGTTCTTGTACATCGAAAACGCAACGAAGAACGTGACCAACAAAAGTACCCAAAGTAAGACGTGTGTGTGAACAAATGCTGTGATTGGCATTTCATTTCCTCCTTTCTTTTCCTATCTCATCTCTCATCGTATCTGATTTCCGTACGAACACCTAGTGTTATTTTGTTGCTCTATGGTTTTTTCAGGAGATTGTCACATGTGTGGACTGGACGAGTGGAAATTTGACGGTGAAGAGACTTCCTTCCCTTACGACCGATTCCACGTGAATTTCTCCACCATGACCGGTTACGATTTCCTTACAGATGGCTAGACCAAGACCCGTACCACCGATTTTGCGACTGTCCGAATTGTCGACGCGATAGAATTTTTCAAAGAGACGACTGAGCGATTGTTCCGGAATCCCGATTCCCTCATCCCGGACTTGAAGAATGACTTGATCAAGCGATGTCGTCAGTACAACATCAATCGCACCACCAGATGGTGAATATTTCACTGCATTATTCAATAAATTATTGAGTAACTGCCTGATTTTTTCTTCATCTGCTTCAATGACAGGCAATTGATCTCCTTCATGACGGAACGTAATCCGATGGGCTTGTGTCGAAGCGGCATAAAATTGTGTCGTTTCTTCAGCAATCGCATGAACGTTCACGGATGCTTTCTTATAGGATTGTGTGCCCGACTCCATGCGCTGGACATCTAAGAAATCATTGACGAGATTCGCAAGACGTTCCGTTTCGGAATGGATCGTCCGCAAATACCGATCTTGGCGCGATTCTTCAATATCTCGGTTGAGCATGAGCTCTGTAAAGCCGTAAATCGAAGAGAGCGGCGTCCGAAGTTCATGAGACACGGTCGAAACGAGCTCTGATTTCAAACGGTCCATTTCAGTCTCTTTCGTCACATCACGCATGACAAGCATCGTTCCTTTATGCACCTGATGAATCTGAATCACCTCGACATAAAATTGAATGAATACCGTCTCATTTCGAATCGAGAATTGTAGACTATCCGTCGGTAATTCTCCACGGAGAACTGAATCGACATATCTGCTGAAGACTTCAGGTTCATCGACGACAGATCGAATGACTTCAAGACATGTTTGAAGCGTTTCTTGCTCCGTGTGAACACCATATCGTAATTCCGGGAAAAGATCGTATAACGGTCGATTGACGAAGACCTCTTCTTTTCCTGGCTCGAGATAGATGACGGCCTCTCGAATCGAATCGAGAATTCGCTCCGTCTTCGCTTTTTCTTTCGTCATCTCGTCAAATAAACGCATTCGCAAGAGCGATAGTGACAGTTGACGAGAGAAGGACATGGCGTCTCGCATCTGTTCATTCGTGAACTGATCGCGGTAACGGACAAGGTAAATATACGCGATGATATCATCTGCCGTTGGATCGAGAATCGGCACAGCCGTTTCATACATATAGTACGGATACGGTAATGGATGATTGCTCGCGACTTGTTTAGAAGAATGAACTGGGGTCTTCAGCGATTCTGCTCGTTTCAACAGTGACGCATCATTTTGAAGCAACTGTTCTGCCAGTTCATCCGTCATCCCGTAAGTGACGACAGAATAACTATCTTCCTCATCCACGAACACCAATGCACCGATCTCCGAATCCGTGATCGTGACGAGCTTCTCGATGATTTCGGGATAAGCGGTCAATGACTCACGTGCCGCAAGTGTCTCGGTTAAATCATTCCGGTACTGGAGATGCTGTTCATTTCGCATCGTCAGCTCCAATGCTTCTTCAAGCTCTTGCTGTTGTGCTTGCAATTCTTCTTGCTGAGCTTGCAGTTCTTCCTGCTGCGCCTGCAACTCTTCATTTTTTGCTAATAGGTGCTGTTTGTTTTCAGAAATCGAACTCGCCATCTGGTTGAATGATAACGCCAGAATACCAATTTCATCTTTACGATTTGGTACTTTGACGCTCGAGACATCCTCACCATTCGCAAGCCGTTGACTGTTTTTGACGAGAGACAATAATCCTATCGTGATCCGGCGGATGAAGGGGTAGATGAAGAAGATCAAGACGGCAATCAAGACGACGATATTCGCTAACCAAATCAGTTGTGTCGTTCGGATTTCCCGTTCTAATTGATTACTTGTCCGTTGTGCCCAATCTTCCAAAAATTCACGATAGCCACCGAGTGCTAATTCACTTTTATTAATCTCTGATAATACATCGATGTTTCCTTGACTATCTAACTGGATTTGACCTTCAGCTAACAACTTTTGACCGAGTGGTAGTTCAGCAAGCGTCGTTCCTTTTAAGAAAGATTCCGTGACATCTCCTGATTCTTTCGCTTTGACATAGGATTGAACAAGCGGCAAGATAGCATCGAAATAATAACCATATAATTCTCTCGAGGACTTGGCGAATGCCTTTCCTTGATCATAGATCGCATTTTTTTCGAACCATTCTGTCTGCTGATCAATCTTATCTTGTTGGGCCATGACCTGATTATATAAATCCGCATTTCCCATCAAGGCATATCCGCGCATGTTGAACTGGACATCTTGCCACTCTTCCCATAAGGCACCTGCGCGTGCACTTCGATCACGGATGTCTTCTAACTTCGCCCGGGTCGCCTGCAGTTTCGTGTCGGTGTAGTTGTAGACGATCAATGATGAAATCATCAATGTAGCTAATACGACATAAAAGGAAGCCATGAGTTGGCGTCCGATTTTTCGATTAATCCACTTTGTAATCACTCAGTATTCCTCCTACTACATTAATCAACTCTAGAGGACTAAAAGGTTTTGAGAAGAAATAGTTCGCACCGATTTCTTCCGCGCGTTCCCGGTCGGATTGTTGACTTTTAGCCGTCAGCATCATGATTTTTAAATGTTGCTTATCCGGATGTTGTCTGACTTTTTCGATGACTTCAATTCCTGTCATTCCAGGCATCATGTAATCGAGTAAAACGAGATCATATTCAGCGTTCATGATTTTTTGATACGCTTCGTCTCCATCTGTCGCTTCATCGATCGTGTATCCTTCATCTTCTAATGTATCGAGTACTAACATGCGTAAGACATCTTCATCTTCTGCTAATAAAATACGTGCCATCTATTAAAACCTCCCAAAATTATCCACCACTAAAGTGACATATCTTCTTTATTCTACACAGTTCCTTCATAATAAGAAACGGAAATCACTTCAGAAACTGATTTTGTCTCCTTATTCCTCATCCCTCTTTCGTCCTATACTAAAACCTCCCTCATCTCTACCTTAAGTAGGAGAACGAGGAAGGTCTCGATCGTATCAAAATTAAATTAAACTAAATCAATCGTTTCTTCTAAAGCAAACGCATAGATGACCTTCCGTGTAATCTGAATATGAAGAATGGCTTCTAACGCTTCTTGATACAGGTTCAGCTGAGTCGCATATCGTTCTCGTAACATATCAGCAGGTGTCTGTCCGACTTCCGTCGTAACAATTTGATCCGATTTATAATCGAGCAAGATATACGACTCTCCATCTTGAATCAAGCAGTCGACGATTCCTTGCATGACAGCATCGTCTGAAGGACCCGTCCAGTCTTTCCGGAAACGTGCCGCCTCGATTTTATACGTAAACGGCAACTCTCGATAGACATGATTCGTCCGTAGTCGTTCATCGAACAATCGCCCGATCTCGGAATCGAGGAATCCTTGTAATTGTGCTGTTGCTTCTCGCATCGTCGTTGCTTCGATGGGCGTAATCCGTTCCGTCGCTTCCCATTGATCGATCTGTTGCGTAAGCGCTATATCCGGTTCATATAATTGCATCGCTAAGTGTAAGACCGTTCCTCGTTCCGCTCCACTGAGTACGGGTCCGAGAAATTGTGGTGTTCGATAATAGGTCGTTTGACGATACGTTGTTTCAAAGGCTGCGCGCTCGAGTTGTTCCGCACGCTTCAGTTCCGTGACGGTCTGTTTCGCTGCCGTCTCTGTCGCGAGTAGATGCGGATACTGATACGAAAACGCCGACTCGACAATTTCTTTGACGTGTGAATTGACCGGGACGTCGATTTTTTCAAGCTGCTGGACGTGCTCAAGTTGCTCCACAAGCGTTGAAATCTCTTGGTACGGTGCTAATTCCTCCAACGACATCGCGCGAATCGACCAGTTCGTCTCATCCGGACGCAGTAAGCTGCTGCGCAAGACTGCCGGGACGACCCATTCCGCATAACTTTTCGCTTGGCGCCGATCATTTTCCGGTAACAGGACTTCATCGGGTGGTGTCATCTGCCAAGTCGCCATTTGATCTTCTAAATCCTTGACTGTTCCAACGAGAATTAGCTTTTCTTTTGCCCGGGTCATCGCGACATACAGAACCCGCATCTCTTCCGCCTTCATTTCTCGATCCATTTCCCGGCGGATGACTTCTTTCAGCAACGTTCCGGATCGCAAACGACGGATTGGATCGATTGCATCCAGAGCAATACCATACGTCTTATGCAACTGGATCGCTTGCATCTGATCCTGTTTATTGAATTGCTTCGTCAATTGGCTGACAATCGTCACTGGGAACTCGAGTCCTTTTGACTGGTGAATCGTCATGATGCGGACAACATCTTCGTCTTCACCGAGTGAACGAGCTTCCGCGAAGTCTTCTCCTCGTTCGATCAACCGATTAATTAGACGGAGAAAACGATACAACCCACGATAGCCGGACGTCTCATATTGCTTCGCCCGCTCATATAAGGCATTCAAGTTAGCTTGACGACTTCTGCCTCCGGCGAGACAGCCGACATACTCAAAATAGCCGGTCTGATCAAACAACGACCGAATGAAGGTTGGAAGCGCACTCCCACGCGCCTCGGTTCGCCATGCTTGAATCTGACGGATGATCTCATCGATTCGGATACCGAGTTCCGACTCCTCTGACGCCATCGCAAGTGCCGCCTCATAAAAGCTTCCTTCTTTTTGTTTTGCTCGAATCCGTCCCAAATCGCGATCCGCCACACCGAAAATCGGCGATCGTAACAGACTGGCGAGCGGGATGTCTTGAAGCGGATTATCGATCGTCTTAAGCAACGCCATCATGATTTGAATTTCCGTCGCTTGGAAATATCCACCCGTCGTATCCGCATAAACTGGAATCTCATACTGTTCAAATACCTCGACAAGTGCTTGGACACGCTTACCACGCGACCGTGCTAAGACGACGATATCGCGGTATTCACAGGTTCGGAATCGGTTCGCTTTCGCATCGTAAATCAGATGTGGATGCTTCGAATCAACGAGTTCTAAAATTCGCGTCGCAATCGCTCGTGCTTCAACCTCTTCCTTTTCACTATCTAGCGGATCGATTAAAAGCAATTCAGGTGCGACTTGCTCCGATTCTAAATAACTCAGATTACCGAGTCGAAGATGGGCGGCTTCATCGTAATCAATTTCTCCAACCGTCTCATCCATGACTTGTCGAAAGATTTGATTCGTTCCATCCAGCACCTCAAGGCGACTTCGGAAGTTTTTCGTTAAATCGATCCGTGTTCCGACGTCCGTCTGCTGGAATCGTTTGAATTTTTCTAGGAACAATCCTGGTTCAGCATGACGAAATTTATAGATGGATTGTTTGACATCTCCGACCATGAATAAATTCCCTGTCGCCTCATCCGTTTTCGAGACCAGTTGGATGATGCGTTCCTGCACTTCATTCGTATCTTGGTATTCATCAACGAGTACTTCAACGAAGCGCTCCCTTAGAAGCTTTGCTACGTCTGACGGTTCTCCTTCATCCGTCAAGATCTCTAATGCAAAATGTTCAAGATCTGAAAAATCAACGATTCCTCGTTGTTGTTTCGCTTCGAGATAATCATTTGCGAATTGACGCACGAGTGTGACGATCGTCTCTACGTGTCGTAACTGGGATCGTAAATCCTCCAAGTAATCGACACCTGTTTTTTGAACGAACAGTTCCTTCATCTTTTTAAACTCTGCAACAAGACGTGTTCGCTCTGTCTGGAACGGTTTGATTCCTTCATCCCCACGCGGACTTTTCCAGCGACCGAACTCCACTGCTTGAAAGGCAAACGCAACCATCGACCATCGCCGCACTGACGTTTCAAGTACTCCAAACGGAGCCATATCCTGTCGCATCATCTGTCCCATTTCCGTATATCCGGACTGTTCCAATTCAAACGCTAGTTCTCGGTAACGTCCCAACAGATTCGACAATGTCTCCCATTCCAGTTCAACCAATCGTTGCATAAGTGGCGAATCGTCCGGGTCAATCGGCTGATCGTACTGACTGATCAAATGCGCGTAAAACGCTTCTGGGTCAGGTAAGGATCGAGAAAAACGGTAGAGATTCGAAATCAGCGACAGCATCGCTTGATCATCCCGGTCCGATGTATAACTATCAATCAAATCATAGAATCCCGGATCCTCAGAAGCATAGAACGACTCGAAGACTGCTTCTAAGACATCGTCTTGCAGTAATAACAATTCAGATTCGTCAGCTATCCGAAATGCCGGATCCAAACCGATCCGGTAATAATTCTCGCGTAGAATCGATAGACAAAATGAATGGATCGTCGTGATTTGGGCCCGGTTCATCAGTTGACGCTGCTTTTTTAGATACAAATCATCCGGCGCCTCTTTGATACGCTGATCCATGACCTCGATGACCCGCGTCTTCATCTCACGCGCTGCCGCATTCGTAAAGGTGGCAACTAGTATACGATCCGCTGACAGCTCATCTTCGGGATCGATCAAACGTTGCGTCAGTCGCTCGACAAGGACAGCGGTCTTTCCTGATCCAGCAGCTGCTGAAACTAAGATATGTCCTCCTCTCGCTGAAATAGCTTGTTGTTGTTCTTCTGTCCAACGCACACTCATTCTTCTTCCTCCTTCAACCGTTCCAGCACTTCTTTTTCAGACATCGGTTTTAATGGGCGATACTGATTCCCGAGTGACTCATCGAATTGACAGACCGATCGGTATTCGCAGAAGCTGCAAGGTGTCCGTTCCTGATAATCAAATGGATTGATGGCGATATCTCCATCATAAATATCCTGGCTGCTGTCTTTTAACGCCTCCCATGCATGGTCCATCAGCGCCGATAAATCCTCCTCCTGCACGACACCTTTCGTCTGTGTCTTATGGAGTCCGTTTTTCGTGAATGTCACTTTGACGAGTGGTGATTTTTTTCGTTCATCGTACGCAATATGATCCATAGCCCGCAGTACTTCATCATTCTCGAGAATGACGCCCTGCATTTGATAGGACTCGAGCAATAGTCGATTACGTTCTGCTTCATCAGCAGATAAATCGCCTCGTAACATCGGATTCTTGACATGGAAATAAAGCGCACCCGCAGGTTTTGCCTGCTGTTGATAGAGCAATTCCGACTGTTCCACGACTGTCTTCAAATACAGCAACATCTGAATGGCGAGCCCATAATAGATTTCCGCAAAATCCAGTCCCCGCGCACTTGATTTGTAGTCAATGATGCGAACGTATAACTGATCCCCGATCGTCGCCTGATCAATCCGGTCGATCCGACCCGTGAATTCGATTTCCGTTCCATCTGGTAACGTAAAGCGTAATGGTGGGAAGGTCGCGTTCCCAAAACTGATTTCAAATAAATCCGGTTCAAAATCCGTTCGTTTCGCCTGCTCAACGAGCATTTTCGCAGTCTGTTCCACAACATCGGTTAATTTTTTCTTGATATAACCGAACCGACTCGAACTCATCAAAATCGCGTTCTGAATTTCCGGTGTCACTTTCTCGACAGCTTCCTTCGCAAGTGTTCCACATGTCTCGCCGTCAAGCTCTCGCCACTGACGTCCAGAAGCTTTAATACTGAGCGATAGATCATTTAATGCGCCGTGGAACAGATTTCCGATGTCCGGTGCTTCGAATTTATAAAGCTTTCGCTCGCGCAAACGAAGCCCATACCGAGCAAAATGCTTATACGAGCAGGCGTTATAGGTCTCAAAACGCGAAACGCTCGCTTGCAGTGAATCACCATATAGACGATGCGCCAACCCTTCCGGTAACGCTTCCGCTTGATTTTGATAGAACAAGGCACTCGAGAATAACCCCATCCGTTCACGTCCCCGTCCGTTTTCGAGAAGCGTATTGTACACCTCGAACCAAATCGGCTGAATCGGATAACGTCGTTGAAGACGTCGAAGTTCAATCGCTGTCGCTGCTGCCGCACGCTCTGGACTCGTCACGAAATCAAGTTGTTCTTGCGGTGCGTGTTCCCCAGCTTCCGCAAAGTGCGTCTTAATCGGACGATCGAGCAACAGTTGTCGTTTTAATTGTTTTGTGATCGCTGCCGGCTGAAGCGCCTTTCCTTCTTCATCGACAAGTGCGTAACTAACATACAAGGCTTCACTTGGAGCCATCATCCCTTGATACAGGTAAAACAGCTCATCATCAAACACATCAAGAGATGCTTTTCCAACCGGAATACCATGTTCATGTAAGAAGTCATGATCATTTTCGGACAGTAACTTTGATTGATCTTGAACGAACGGAATCAAACCATCATTCGCTCCGAGTAAAAAGACGACTTTTACTCGTTGTAATCGTCCACGGACATAGTCCGTCGCGATGACTTGATCGAGCGATGGCGGAACAAGTGCAAAACGAAGGCTCTCAAGTCCTGTCTCGACCATCTGGACGAACAAATCCGTTGATAAGGTATGCTCAGGCGCAGCAGCTTCTAGCTGCTCGAATAGATGAAGTATCGCTTCATATACTTGATCATGCTCGCGCGCAACAAGTAATTGATCCTGCTCTAGTGCTTGCTTACGCCATTCCATTAAACGTTCTGCAATTTTTTGTTCTTCAAGGAATTGATACAGACCTTTCGTATACGCGCTCATCGTCTTCGCCTGTTTCAGCCGGCGGTGCAACGGTTCAATCAAGTCGACGACGAATGTTCGTAAATGGTTCAGTTCTTCTTCTTGCGCAAGCTCCTCTTCCGTTAAGCGAACTTCCTCTGCTAGGCGCCGCTTTAATTGCCACGGTTGTTGCCACATCGACCCTTTGATGCCGCGTTCGAGCACGAAGGTCTCAAAACGATCGAGCGCTAGACGCGCATCTTCCGCGGGAATCGGCAAGAGCTCCGTCTTCAGCAAACGAAAGACCGTTTCTTCCCGATAACCCGACGTTACGATGTCCAAAGCAGATTGAATCAAGTCAACGAGTGGATGATGAACCATCGACTCACGTTGATCCAAGAAATATGGAACATCATACATGTGGAAGGCTCGTTCCAAGTGATCCGCATACGGCTCAAGATGTCGCACGACGAATGCCATCTCATGAAACCGATACCCTTTTTGTCGAACGAGTTGAATCGCTTTCCGCACGGCTGATTCTGCTTCAACTTGACGGTTAACTGCAGCTGTCATCTGAAAGCCCTCAATGTCATGATCGACAGGAGGATATCCCGGCTTCAACAAGGCCTGCTCCAAATGTCGTAGTCCTTCTGATTGAAACTTGATTGGTTGATCATACAAAATTTCTTCATATGGAATCGACAGTTCCTGCATCTGACCGATCAATTGCATGTAGCACCGCTGAGACACACCAAAAGAAGTTTGTTTCGCATAAGGATCCGTTGCATCCATCGTAAAACTAATATGCATCTCAGCCACTTGTTGCATCAAGGCGAGTAAAACTTGTTGTTCCTGGAGCGAAAATTCATAAAATCCGTCGACGATGATCGTCGCTTGATCCAGTCGCGCTTTTGGAAGTAATTCGAGCAACGTCGTATAGTAATCGTCTGCATGGAGTGCTTTATCGACAATTCGTTCCGTAAAGCGCTCATAAATCAACGCAAGGTCGTTTAATTTCGGTGACCGTTCGAGAGAGCGATCACTCACTTGACGCAACATGTCTGGCTCAATCAACGAACGTTTAAACGACGCAATGAGCTCATCAAGTCCTTGGAAAAATCCAGGCATGTTTTTAGTTCGTTTAAAAATCTTCAGTTCGTCTTCTGATTCCTCAACGACCTGTCGCAGTAATAGCTGTGTCCCCGTCTCATCAAGAAATGGAATCGCTTGATTCCCGTAATCGCGTAAAATATGAAACGCAAAGCGCCGTAGACTCATGACCTCAAGACGAACAAGACCTGCTATCCGTTCATCTGTCGCAATCCGCCGCTCCATTTCAAATGACATCTGATCTGGAACGATGAAATACATCTTCTCTCCTAGTGGTCGTTGCTCGAGTTCTTGTACGACGCGCTCGATCAATTGTGTCGTTTTCCCACTACCGGCACGACCAATATGCATATGGTTCATCAAGAAAACCTCCTTCTCGTTTTTCTTTACTCTTAGTATCTCACAAACAAGAACAAATGTACTGTTTTTGGCGCATGTCTTCTATGTATAAATTTGCTATAATCAGGACACATCCTATGTAAGGCAGGTGATGCTTCTTGTCACTTTACGAAACCGTCGGAGGCGAGCATATACTCACATCCTTGGTTCGCTCGTTCTATCATCAAGTCTACCATGATTCACTGTTGCGACCGTTATTCCCTGAAGATCGACAACGTGTCGAACAGGCACAACTCGTCTTCTTGATCCAATTGACAGGAGGACCGCGCGACCCGGATCAACCGCCGGCGAGTTTAGCGATGATTCACCGGTTATTACCGATTCAAAAAGAACATGCCATCCGTTGGTTGGAACTGATGGAAGTAGCTTCTCTTGATACGATTCCAAATGAAGAAGCACGACTCCAACTACTCGAGCGATTACGAATTGGCGCGATGAATGTACTACGCGTTTGTGAAGCACACCAGATGGACTGAGGGATTTTTCTTTCTCATCTGTCCATTTCCATGTAAAATAATAATTGGAGGCGATAAAACATGACGGAAGAACAAGAACAACGACCTGAACTCGTAAAGAATGCGATCGAGCAAGCAGAAGCATCGACGAACGAGGATGACACGCTCGAGGAAGAGCAAACCGAAGAACAAAAAAAATTGGATCATATCAAAGGTCTCGTAACACTTGAACGTGGATCTGATTACTATCGTGTTGTTTTTTATGACGACCATAAACACTTGATTTTCAAGGAACTCGATTACGATCGTGTCGACTTCGTAGGTCGTTTCTACAATGATAGCTTTGATCCGACAAACTTGACGGAACTAGAAGAAATCGCAGACAAAGCACTCTCGACTTCTTTACGAAAACGATTCTTATAATGCATGAAATAAGCCATCCTCCGATTGGAGAACGGCTTATTTTTTATTGATCAGATTGTTTTTTCTTCCGACGAAGAACGTAAGCAAGAACGCCACCTGCGACAGCGATCCCTGTTGCCGCCAAAATCGGTAATAAGACCTTTTTGTTAGATGCTAGTTTTTGTTTGACTTGCTCAAGGCGCGACTCATTCGTCTCCTTCAAGGCGATAGATGTCCGACGGTTCATCGTGACGTGTTTCGCAGCATCCGTCACGACGATGCGTTTCGTTACCCAACGGCGATTTCCAGCATCATCGACGACCAATTGTCGTGCCCGTTTAATTCCTTTGATTCGTTTACCCGGTGTATTTTCCGGACGCACGATACGAGAACTGATAAAGCGTCTGCCTCCAGTCGCACCAAATCCAGGCTGTAGTTTTCGGCGATTTAACCATTCGTATGATTCATTCATCGTGTCGCGGTAAAAGTTACCGCTTCACCTCCCTATGATTTCTCTCTCTACTGTTTCTCCTTACGTAAGTAAGATTCCTGTTATGTGTTTCCACTTTTCACCGATTCTTAAACTCCGGCAACTGAAAACGACGTTGCATTTCATACGCCAGTTCCAGCGTTTTAATCCGTTGTCGCTCGATGCTGTACGCAGATGCATCGGTATCGATACATTGCCCGGTCTGAAATTCGACTTGTACTTTACCCGATTTTTTCTGAACAGTCTTCATCTGTTTAAAATTAATCCAAATACATTCTGCCTTTTCTTTTGCGGTCGTTGGAAAGAAAATCGTCTGTGCTTGCCAATCCACTAAAACAGGTGTCTTTCGGTTCGGACCAAGAATATGCCGCGCTGCTTCAATTCTTCCACGCATCGACGAACCAAAATACAAACAGGATTCTTCAATCAACTTAATGGGATGACCATCTAAAATACTTTCAGAATGTTCCTTGATGACGAGTGTCTGCGGTTCACCGTATTGACCGTATCGCGGGATCAAGGCTAACGTTTCTTCCGTGATTGGGTATGACATCTCCTTCGCTCCCTTCCTGGATTATATTGGTTATATCAAACTTCCTTTTACTTTGCATGAACGGAACGATTATTTCCTAACGAAAAAAACGAGATCCAAAGATCCCGTTTTTAAAATTCTTTTGGTTTTTTTTCCTCTTGCTCAATAAAATGACGTGGGAAATTAAAAATCACACAAACTTTTCCGACTCCATTTCCCGCAGAACGGTTTTCGATTGCGACCGTTCCATCATGACGCTCAACGATCCGTTTGACGATATAGAGACCAAGCCCAAACTTTCCTTCCTTGCCACGTGAGAATTGATGGAACAGTGGCGAGGAGGCGTCAAGCGGTGGTCCGTCATTTTCGATTTCGATATGCACCTGATCCGCTGTTCCGGACAATCGGATATCGATTCGTGTTTCGGCATAACGAATCGCATTGTCCATGACATTTTCTAGCGCAACACGTAACTGCTCTCCTTCACCAAGAACAATTCCTGCTTCTCCGCTGACATGCCATTCCAGTGACTTCGTTCCAGAAAAGCGATTTTTCAACAGATGCACCATCCGGTCGATGTCAACATTGTCCCAGGTCGAACGATCGAGCTCGAAATAGTCGAGCTTCGTGACATAAAGTAGAGCCGCGACTTTTTTCTCTAACCGCTCCGCCTCTTCATCAATGACGGATACGGATCCGGTCAAATCACCATCTGGATAAATCCCGTCTGAGATGGACTGGGCATAACTTCGGATGACCATGATCGGTGTCTTCAAATCATGGGAGATGTTTTGAAGTAATGATTTTTGTGCCTTATCTTGTTTTTCAAGATCCATCCGCATCGCATCGACCGATCGTGCGAGTCGTCCGATTTCATCCCCACGATCAAGTGGAAGTGGTGTATCCCATTTCTGAGCCGCGATCTTCCCGACCGCTCCCTCGATTTCGACGAGTGGTTGTGTCAACCGTCGCGCTAACCAAAAGGCAATGAATAGCGTAAAGATACTTCCAATGATGACGACGAATCCGATTTTCGAGAATAACTGCGTAATCAGTTCTTGTCGATACGCATCCCAAACATAGGAGACACGATAGTACGTTTCACCACTATCCTCGATTTTTCGAATACTGTAGTATACATCTTCTTTATCAAGACGCGTTGTATACTTTGCTGTAACTGTTTTTTGATCAATCGCATCACGGTACATCTGATTGATCAGCTGTTGTGGTGCTCCACCGTAATAGAGCTTTCCGTTTTTAGAAAGGAGTAAGATATTAACAGAACGGGACTCCTGTTTTCGGCGGTCAAATTCAATCGGATTATCTTGTAGCATCTCGATGACAGAGGCATCCTTCGAGAAGAAGACCTCACTATTCTCAAGCGTCGAATAGACCTGTTCATCGATGAAATTTCCGATCGATGAGCGGATGACAAGGAGAATGACTGCAGATAATGTGACGATGACGAGCAGAAACATCGCCCAAATCTGAAATCCGAGACTGCGATTTTTCATGCAGACACCAAGCGATAGCCAATACCATAGATCGTTTCGAGTTCCAGTTTCGTTAATTTCTTACGGACACGACGGACAAGATCATCGACGACGCGATCCGATCCGAAATAATCGTCACCCCAGACACTGACGAGAATCTGCTCGCGAGACATCGGCGTCCCGATTTGTGTCGCAAATAAAATCAGTAGATCGTACTCTTTTGAGGTTAGATCGATTTCTTGACCATTCTCTTCGATGATTCGTTTCTCTGGATAAATCATATAATCACCGTATTGGATGACACCACTCTTTGGTGTCGCATACGTACGTGCTAAGATTTTTTTGACACGAATGACCAGTTCGCGCGGAAGGAACGGTTTTGCGATGTAATCGTCTGATCCCATCTCAAGACCAATGATTTTATCGATGTCCTCATCACGAGCCGAGATGAAGATGACAGGTGTCGTCTCATCATGTGCCTTGATCCGCTTAATCAATTGAAAACCATCCATATCCGGTAGCATGATGTCTAAAATCCATAAGTCAGGCTTTTCAACGATGGCAGAGGCCGCTGCCTCACCAGACGTAAACGACTTCACCTGCCATCCTTCTTGCTCCAAATATTTCACGAGTACACGATTCAAGTTCACTTCATCATCAACTAAATAGATTGTATGCATGGCTCTCACTCCTCGACTAATGTGCTTTGTTTCAGTGTAACAAAGGAATTCCGCAAAATTATGGGAGAGTGGATAATAATTCAAAAAACCTTTCTTTTCAAAAGAAAAGAAAGGCGAAGTCATAAATTTTCTATTATTTGACGAGACGGAGCGCTGGATACGCTACTTGCTCGTTCTTTGAAGTCACAGGTGTTACCTGTTGACGACGTTCCATTTTTACGACGTGCGTCAAAAATCCAACGCCGCCTCCTAACAATACCGTTACACCCGTCATTAATAGAATCTCCATTTTCTTCGCCACCTTTTCCATCGCAATTGATAATCAGTATCATCCTCAAACTGACTATATCACGCTCAAACGAAAATGAGAAGCGTTCTCATGAAATTAATCGTCTAAAAACTTTTGTTGTTCCAGTTCATGACGTTTTCGGATGATTTCCTTCCAATCGAATTGTCCTTGTTCGAGTCCATTGATTAAAATTTCAGCAGTTCCAACATTCGTCGCAAGCGGCAGATCGTATACGTCGCATAATCGAATGAGTGCCGAGACGTCCGGTTCATGTGGTTGCGCCGTCAGTGGATCCCGTAAGAAGATTACGATATCGATTTTCCCTTGCGCCACGAGAGCGCCAATTTCCTGATCACCACCGAGTGGACCTGACTTACAGCGATGGACGTGCAAGTCGGTTGCTTCCATGATTCGTTGTCCGGTCGTTCCTGTCGCATACAATGTATTTTTCTTGAAGAATGCGGCGTAAGCTCGTGTAAAGCCCATCATCTCATCCTTTTTTTCATCATGTGCAATCAATGCGATGTTCATCTGTATCCCCTCCTTCTTGTCTATGCACAGAAAAAGAACTTCAGAAACCTGAAGTTCTTGATTCCACTCATGAATTCGTCGGTTGTTTCTTCAATACGGTCCGTAAAATCTTTCCGGTCGTATTACGAGGTAATTGATCGATGAACTCAATCTGTGTCGGACATTTATATTTTGCGAGTGATGTAGCACAGAACGCCTGTGTTTCCTCTTTTGTCATCATCTCACGGGCAACGACAAATGCTTTGACAGCCTCGCCCATCTCCTCGTCCGGTATGCCGATGACGGCTGCTTCGATGACATTTGGATGTTGATAAAGCACTTCTTCGACCTCACGTGGATAGACGTTGTAACCACCGACGATGATCATGTCCTTTTTGCGATCAACGATATAGAAGTATCCATCCTCATCTCGACGAGCTAAATCACCCGTAAACAGCCAGCCGTCGCGTAACGTCGCTTGCGACTCTTCCGGCATCTTGTAATAACCCGTCATGACGTTCGGTCCACGAACGATCAATTCTCCGACTTGACCATCTGGTAATTCCTGTCCGAGTTCATCGACGACTTTGTTTTCGACATCGACGATCGACGTACCAATCGATCCTGGTTTCTGAATACCATTGACCGGATTGAAACAAGTGACGGGTGATGCTTCCGATAAACCGTATCCTTCGAGGATATGACACTGGAACGTCCGATCAAACGCTTCAAGAAGCGGCACTGGAAGACTCGCTCCCCCTGAGACGAACAAACGTGTTGATTCAAAATAGGTCGCATATTCTGGATGGGCCTTCACGGTTTGAAGTAAGAAATTATACATCGTTGGCACTCCCGCGAAGATTGTCACCTGTTCTTTTTTCGCTAACTCGAACGTCTCCTGTGGTGAGAAACGAGAAGCGATGATGATTGACGCTCCATGTGCGAGTGAAGCATTGACGACGACCGTCAAACAAAAGACATGGAACATCGGTAACACAGCAAGTGTTCGATCGCTACTAGATACATGTAGATAATCTCCAATCGAGCGCGCATTTGATGTCAGATTACGGTGTGACAACATCGCACCTTTTGGTTTTCCTGTCGTTCCACTCGTATAGAGAATGACAGCGATGTCGTCCAGTTCATTCGTCACTTCTGTCAATGGATGTTCGATTTCGAGCCAGCGATCGAGCGTGATGAACGTCACTTGTTGATGTGTTTCGTTTGGTCCTTCTTGATCCGCGTAAGGAACAGAGACAACAATCTTGAGATTCGGTAAATGCACGAGACGATCTTTTGCAGCTTCGACGAGCGGCGCAATGCCTAAAATCCCCTTCACATCACCGTTCATCAGGATATACCCGATCTCATCCGGTGTATATGTAGGGTTGATTGGAATCGCGATTGCCCCTTGTTTCATGATGGCGTAATATGCCACTAGGAATGCTGGGCTATTCCCTAAGATCAGCGCGACATGATCGCCTTTTCGGATTCCGTTCGCTTCAAGCGCACCGGCTGCCCGGTGAAACTTCTCGACGAACTCACGATAGCTGATTTGCGTGTCCTCAAACACATACGCGGTTGAGTCCGGATGTGTTCGAGCGGTTTCTTCGACGGATTGAATCAATCCAAGCATGAGCAAAATTCCCCTTTCGAATGAATGACTATTCATTTTTTGCGTAAAAAAATCCATACGTAGTCAAAAGCGACCGTATGGATAGTGTAACACTTTTTGGAAACGTTTTCACCGAGTTTCTTTTTAACCGTTGACGATGACGCCACCGTTTAAATGAAGAACTTGTCCTGTCATATAACTTGAATCATTACACGCTAAGAAGACATATGCCGATGCCATTTCAGCTGGCTGTCCCGGACGATCCATCGGTGTATTCTTCCCGAATGTCTTGACCGATTCATGTGGGAACGTTTCTGTGATGAGCGGCGTCCAGATTGGGCCTGGTGCGACGGCATTAACACGAATTCCTTCTTTCGCTAAGTTCATTGAAAGACTCCGCGTGAAGCTGACGATGGCTCCCTTCGTCGCAGAATAGTCAATTAAAAGCGCGTTCCCTTCGTATGCCGTCGACGATGTCGTATTGATGATGGCAGAACCGAGTGAAAGGTACGGTAGCGCAGCACGTGCAAGACGCATCATTCCGAAGATATTCGTCTTGAACGTCTTTTCCATCGACTCGTCTGTGATGTCCTTCAGACTATCTTCAGGTTTTTGCATGCTCGCATTATTGACGACGATATCTAAGCGACCAAAACGATCGATTGTTTTTTGGACGAGTGTTTCACAGTACTCCGCATCTCCGATATCCCCTTGAGAGAGCAGGACTTCGCCTCCTAGTTCCTCGAGACGTGCTTTTGTTTCTTCCGCGCCCTCTTGATCACCGTAGAAAGCGATGACGACTTTTGCACCTTCCCGGACATAAGCAATCGAGACAGCGCGTCCAATCCCAGAGTTTCCGCCTGTGACGATTGCTACTTTTCCTTCCAGTTTACCTGCTGCCTTATAATCATCACGCTCATAATATGGTAACGGTTGTTGATCCTCCGTTTTTGGTAACCCTTCTGAAATCCGTTCAAAATCAATAAAGTCCGTCAACGAACCTTCTAAAAAATTATCTTTATTATAGCCCATGAAAAAAACTCCCCCTATGCAGTTGATAGAAAGAGTTTTCCCATAAAGACTTACGCTAAAACGTCTAGGACCTCATCAAGTTCGACAGCCCCGAAATATTTTTTCAATTCATAGCGACCGAGCACTTCGCGAAGAGACGCACGGTCATAACGTGAACCTTCGAGCGCCCGTGCGATTTCTTCCGCATCTTCGACACCAAAGAAGTCGCCGTAGATCTTCGCTTCTTCAATGATGCCTTTTTTAACGTTTAATCGGAAATCAATCGTCCCGATCGGGAATCGTTTTTTATGGATGACATCGAATTTCGGCGATTTTCCGAAATTCCACTCCCAGTTGCCATAACGTTCTGCCGAGATGGCACGTACTTTATCCCAGTCCTCTTCTGTCAAAATATACCGTTCAATCTCTTTCCCTTCATAGATCGAAGCAAGGAGATGATCGACGAATTGTTCCATCGTCAATGGTTCTGACAGAAATTCCGAAATATTCGCGACACGGCTCCGGACTGATTTAATGCCTTTAGAGCGCATCTTCTCTTCACTGACGACAAGCGCATTGACGACTTCTTCAATGTTTGAATCGAGCATCAGTGTCCCGTGACTAAACATCCGCCCTTTAGTCGTGAACTGGGCATTCCCACTGATTTTCCGGCTTCCGACATGAATATCGTTTCGTCCGGATAACTCCGCTTCGACACCGAGTTTATGCAGCGCTTGTACAACCGGCTCCGTGAACTTTTTATAGTTGTTAAACGAATCTCCGTCATCTTTCGTCAAGAAACTGAAGTTCAAGTTTCCTTCGTCATGATACACAGCGCCACCACCGGAAAGACGACGGACGACGTGGATGCCGTTTTCCTCAACATACTTCAGATTGACTTCTTCGTTCGTGTTCTGGTTTTTTCCGACGATGATCGACGGACCGTTGATATAAAACAAGAAATAGTCTTCTTCATTGACGTTCAGGTTGTTCAAGATGAATTCTTCAACAGCGAGATTGATTCGCGCATCGCGAATCTCAGGATGGAAGATGAATTTCATAAGGGTTTCGTGCTCCTTTGTGATGGAATCATAATTGATCAGTTACAGCCGTCAACACCACATGCGTCACCTTCAGCGATGACTTCAAGTGTTTGTTCTTGGCGAATTTTCGCGAAGACTTGTTCGAATGCCTCTACTGGTTGTGCGCCTGAAATGGCATATTTCCGGTCGAAGACGAAGAACGGTACACCACGAACACCGAGTTGTTGCGCCATTGCTTCTTCTTCTCGAACATCTGTCGCCAGTTCTTCTGAAGCGAGAAACGCTGTGACGTCTGCTTCAGCAAGTCCAGCATCTACTGCAATCCGTGTCAGAATGGTTGGGTCATTTAAATCTTCTCCATTCATGAAATACGCTGTGAACAAGGCTTCTGATACTGCATTCATCTTACCATGTTTTTTAGCGAATTGAGTCAGGCGATGAGCCTCGAATGTATTGGCTGGGATGACACGATCCATCTCATAGTGCAAGCCTTCCTGACGTGCCGTATCAACGACACCTTGCGACATATTCCGTGCTTGCTCGAGAGTCGTTCCATATTTTGAAGCAAGAATTTCGTATAATCCTTGCGTTGGTACTGCTGGTGCATCTGGATCGAGTTCAAAGCTTTTAAATTCGACCTCGACATCCAACTTTTCATTCGCAATCGCTTGTTCTAGGCGACGCTTCCCAATATAACAAAACGGACATGCATAATCCGACCATACTTCTACTTTCATCTGTGTTCTCTCCTTTTTGTGCGATATCATACTTTAAGCATAGTCGCCTCTAGGCAGAGTTGCAATCTTTCCGCCCAAGACCTCCTTGACTTCATACAAAAAAGAACCAAGACATTGCATCTTGGTTCTTTACCATTTTAAAACTTATTCTGTCACGAGTGCATGCGCTGCATCTTCGATTTCGATATCGAGTTCTTTCGTGTAAGCAGCTGTTTGTTCTGCAGTCCAGTTCAAGACAGATTTCATCTCTTTGATGACCGCGTCTTTGTGAGTACGAGCCCACGCGATGTCGAAGAAGACAGCGCCTGTACGACGGATGAAGAAGTCGATCGGACGAGCGACCATTTCATGTTCGATGCTGTAGTGGAGTTGTGCATAGACAGAACGTGGAAGAGCTGTCGTTGCCGCATCGTATGCTGCTGCATATTCAAGTACTTTCGGTAAGTTCGAACCGTAGCGTTTTGCAAGGAATTGAACTTCTTCTGTCGTTAGACCATTCGTTGCTGTTTGAGCTTTAAGGAATTCAGCAAATCCTTTTGCTCCGCCGACGTGTCCACCAGACATTGGCATGTTTTTCGTCGAACAACGTGCGTATGCGACGTTTTCTTCTTTTTTCAAAAGTTTAGCGACGAGATCAACGACGTGCTCGCCCATTTTACGGTATCCAGTCAATTTCCCACCAGCAATCGTGATGAGACCTGACTCAGATTGCCAAACTTCATCTTTACGAGAAATTTCAGAAGGATCTTTTCCTTCTTCATAAATCAATGGACGTACACCAGCCCAGCTTGATTCTACGTCTTCTGCTGTCACTTTAACCTCTGGGAACATATAGTGAATCGCGTCTAGGACGTAGTCTTGGTCTTCGACTGTGAACTTCGGATGTGCTGTATCTTTATCGAAGAACGTATCTGTCGTACCCACGTATGCTTTTCCATCACGTGGAATCGCGAAGATCATCCGACCGTCTGGTGTATCGAAGTAGACCGCTTGTTTGAGTGGGAATTTCGATTGATCGATGACGACGTGGACACCTTTTGTCAAACGAAGTTGTTTCCCGACTTTAGAGCCATCTTTTTCACGTAATTCATCGACCCATGGACCTGTCGCGTTGACGACTTTTTTCGCACGGATTTCATGCACGTCACCTGTCAAAAGATCCGTCACACGCATTCCGACGACTTTCCCAGCATCATAGATGATTTCTTCTGCTTTTGTATAGTTGACGACACGTGCACCGTGTTCAACCGCTTCTTTCATGACTTCGATCGTAAGACGAGCGTCATCCGTACGGTACTCGACGTAGTATCCGCCACCTTTAAGACCTTGTTGTTTGACGAGTGGTTCTTTTGCCAATGTTTCTTTCGCAGATAACATCGAACGCCACTCAGAACGTTTAACACCTGCTAAGAAGTCATAGACACGAAGACCGATCGACGTACTGAATGGTCCGAACGTACCGCCTTTATGCATCGGAAGCAACATCCACTCTGGTGTCGTGACATGTGGTCCGTTTTCGTAAACGATCGCACGTTCTTTACCGACTTCCGCGACCATTTGAACTTCGAATTGTTTTAAATAACGTAGACCACCATGGACTAATTTCGTTGAACGACTAGACGTACCGGACGCGAAATCCTGCATTTCGACGAGGCCAATCTTCATACCGCGTGACGCCGCATCGAGGGCGATCCCCGCACCTGTGATACCGCCACCTACGACGAGTAGATCGAGTTCTTCACGTGTTAATCGATTGTAGACATCTGCACGGTTTTTGCTTGAGAATGGTTGGTTAGCCATGAATAGTTCCTCCTGTTTAGGTTCGAAAAAAAAGAGACCACAACAAACACGCTGACTATGTCAACTGCTGCTGTGGTCTCTCCATATTCTCCGACCGATTTATTAACTTGACCTTACTATAACATATCTCACATCATTTGAACAACATCGTAGCTTGAACAGCTTTTTGCCATCCACCATAGAGCGCATCCGTCTCTTCTTTCGCCATGCTTGGCTCGAAGCGACGTTCTTTTTTCCATTGCGTCGCGATCTGTTCACGGTTCTCAAAGAATCCGACAGCAAGACCTGCAAGGTACGCTGCGCCTAACGCCGTCGTTTCATTGATTTCCGGACGCTCAACTGGTGCTTGAATGATATCACCTTGGAACTGCATCAAGAAATCGTTCTTAACCGCTCCACCGTCAACGCGAAGTGTTTTCATCTCAATCCCTGAATCTTGCTCCATCGCCGATAAGACGTCACGTGTCTGATAAGCGAGTGATTCAAGTGTCGCGCGGATGAAATGTTCTTTTTCCGTACCACGTGTCAAACCGAAGACGGCACCACGAACGTCTGAATCCCAGTAAGGTGTACCGAGACCAACGAATGCTGGTACAACGTAGACACCGTCTGAAGACGTGACGCGTGTTGCGTATCCTTCTGATTCTTTGGCATCATCAATGAGACGTAAGCCGTCACGTAACCATTGAATCGCAGATCCTGCGACGAAGATACTTCCTTCTAAAGCATACTCCACTTTTCCATCGACGCCCCACGCGATCGTCGTCAGCAATCCGTGATCTGATTTCACAGCCTCTTCCCCTGTGTTCATCAACATGAAGCAGCCTGTACCGTATGTGTTCTTCGCCATTCCTGTATCAAAACACGCTTGACCAAACAATGCGGCTTGCTGATCGCCCGCTGCTCCAGCAATCGGAACTGATTCTCCGAAGAAGTGATACCCTGCTGTCTCTGCGTACACTTCAGAAGATGGTCGTACTTCTGGAAGCATCGCTTTCGGGACATCTAAGATGCCGAGTAACTCGTCATCCCATTTTAATTCATGAATGTTATACATCAACGTACGACTTGCATTCGAATAGTCGGTCACATGTGCTTTTCCGCCGGATAATTTCCAGATGAGCCACGTATCGATCGTACCGAACAATAGTTCACCACGTTCAGCACGTTCCCGTGCTCCTTCGACATGATCTAAAATCCATTTGACTTTCGTACCAGAGAAATAAGCGTCAATCAATAGACCTGTCTTCTCACGGAAGAGCTCGGCATGACCGGCTGCTCGAAGCGCTTCACAGATTTCAGCCGTTTGTCTCGATTGCCACACGACTGCATTGTGAATCGGTTTCCCTGTTTCTTTTTCCCAGACGACAGCTGTTTCACGTTGGTTCGTGATTCCAATACCAGCAATCTGCGATGGCTTTACGTTCGCCTCCGTCAGACAAGTCGCCACGACAGCAAGGACACTTCCCCAAATCTCGTTTGCGTTGTGTTCGACCCAACCTGGTTTCGGAAAATACTGCGTGAATTCCTGTTGTGCTGAATGGACGATCTCGCCGGCACGATTAAACAGGATCGCACGTGTACTCGTCGTTCCCTGATCCAATGACAAAATGTAGTTCTCCATCTCTTCCCCATCCTTTTGTATCTAAATAAGTTAAGCTGACTTTGACTCCACTGACGTTGTTTTGTTCGGACGAACACCGAATCTATAGCATAAGCCTAATATGACGATTGTCACAAGTCCTACAACCCAAAAAGCCGGTGTATCTTTTCCTGTGAAGACCGAACGATAAAACAATCCGCCAAGACTTCCACCGAGAACTGGTCCGAGAACCGGAATCCATGAGTATCCCCAGTTCGAAGATCCTTTTCCATGAATCGGTAAGATGAAGTGAGCGATACGTGGACCAAGGTCCCGCGCCGGATTCATCGCATATCCTGTCGTGCCTCCGAATGACATACCGAGGCTGACGATCAAGAAACCGACGATCAATGGATTTAAACCATCTGAGAACTTATTCGCTCCGATCGATAACAACCCGATGACAAGTAAGAATGTCGCAATCATTTCACTCATTAGATTGGCAAATGTATGTGGAATCGCTGGTGACGTCGCAAAGACGCCGAGTTTCGTTGCTGGGTCTTTCGTCTCCGCCCAGTGTGGTAAGTAATGAACGAAAACAAGACTTGCACCAAGTATCCCGCCGGCAATTTGAGCGACGATATAGCCTGGTACGTCCGCCCATGCAAATGAACCGTCAAAGGCTAAACCAAGCGTTACTGCTGGATTAAGGTGTGCTCCACTGAATTGACCGACGGCATACGCTGCAATCGCCACAGCAAAACCCCAGGCAAACGTGATGACGATCCAGCCTGCATCCTTCGCAAACGATTTCGTCAAACTAACGCCTGCACCAACACCGTTTCCAAGCGCGACAAGCAAGGCTGTACCTAAAAATTCCGCTAGTAAGGGTGACATGTGTATTCCTCCTTTTTGTTATGTGAAAAAAGCAACATAAAAAGGAGATCCACGTCAGTTCATGCTTGAATTTTCTTCAAGCAGGACTCACACGTGAATCTCCCTTTTCTCCGTCACTTTGTATCAACTTGATATCACTATAACAACCAGTGAAAACGCTGTCAAATAATCCGAATGATTTTCCTCACACCCCGATTAGGAGCGTGGTTCAAAATGACGCCACAAATCCTTATTCGATGTCGTGATACTTGAGGCACCTGCTTCAATCGCTTGTTCCACTTCCTCGACCGTATCGATGAGTCCTCCTGCAAAAATGAGACGTCCCGTCTTTTCTTTCACTTCTTGAATGTACTTTGGCATTAACCCTGGTAACACTTCGATGTAATCAGGTTGCGTCCGTTCCATAAGTTGATAACTCTTTTCAAGTGAACTCGAATCGAGTAAGAACATGCGTTGCATCGTCTTGACCTTTTTTTGACGTGCTTTCAAGATGACGCTTGCCTTCGTCGAAATGACACCATACGGTTTCAATTCTTGGCAGACGTATTCCGTTGCGTATTCATCATTTTTTAATCCTTGAACGAGATCCATGTGCAAAAACATTTTTTTGTCGTAACGATGCGCCATCTCGTAGACTGCTTTTAAACGCGATACGTGCATTTCGAGTAAGACCCCATATTCATATGGACTCTTCAGCATCTTTTCAAAGTCTTCTAATTTTCTAACGGAAGGCAGGATCTTCTGTCCAAAATATGTCATACGTTCTCCCCCTGATTCGTAATGTGTCCTAAGTATGTCGTGAAACATAAGGAATAGGCAATGCTCTTTTCATGAAAATAAGTGAAAAGAGCGCTACGATTAGGGTATAGCTTAACGAAACGATTTCTTTTCAGGAGGTGAACGCGCAGTCCTACCGTCTGTGCACGTCAATGAGTCAGCAAAAACGGATTGTCATCTATTTATTTTCTATTTTAATTAACGCCTTAGGAAACAGCTTCATGGTGACCGCCTCGATCGGGAGTGCACCTTGGACTTCAGCGAGTGAAGCCGTCGCGGCAATCTCACCGTTAACCGTTGGACTAGCGATCATCGTCCTACATGTACTCGCCTTGATTGCAACACTCTTTCTCGGAAGCCGCTTCAGTTGGTGGACGATCGTCCTTAGTTTTGCACTCGTCGTCCTTTTCGGCGCCGCGATTGATTTCTTCTTATCGATCCATCAATTGATTTATACACCACAAGGATTGTGGATGCGCGCCGTGTACATGTTGATCGGCATGCCGTTGATTTCACTTGGACTCGCCCTCTATCTCCAAATCGGATTCGTATTGATGCCACCGGATTACTTGATGAAGTCACTCATCAGTCGTTTTAAAAGTACATCGCTCGGAGCAACGATCAGCCTCGGCATTCCTTTTGTGATTGCTTGCCTCTTTTCACTAATTGAACGCGAACTGATCGGCATCGGAGTCGGAACTTTCATTTTCCTCTTATTGAACGGTCCACTAATCGAATGGTTCCAGCAATTGTTCCCGATTACAGCACGTCCGCCTAAACGAACAAGTTCTTGAATACTGAAAAAGAGCTTCTGCTGATAGACGAATTTATCTATCAGCAGGAGCTCTTTCATTTACGTATATGATTTTCTTTGGAAGACAAGAATCGATGCACCTAACAAGACGATGATGTGTGCCAATACGAACAAGACGGAGAATGTCAAAGATGTTCTCATCGCTTCACTCGTACCATAGGTCATAGAATCCTTGAAATACATTGACCAGTCTAAATGCATGAATATGATCCACTTAGCGATTGCTGGCTTGAAGCCAATCAGTAAGTTACCCGCAATGCTCGTAAAGAACTGAGCCAGTACGGTGAAGCCGATGATCATTCCGACAGAACGGAATAACAATGAGAAGAATAACGTCATGAATATCGTAAAGATCGGACTGACAACTTCGACGATCGTATCTCGGAACAGAATTGGATCTCCTGCTTCTGAAAACGCAAATGAGCCTGCGTAGACGATCGCAGCGATGAACACGAATTGAAATAACATGATCAAAATCGAGAAGATCAATTTCGAGAAGTAAATCGTCATTCTGGAATACGGACTCATTAATAAGTGTTTCATCGTGTCATAACGTACTTCATTCCCGATGGCTTCTGCCGTGAAGACGATCGTGATGATACCTAACAAGGAAGTCAACAACAGGAATGTTAATGAATAATAATCATAACGTGTGAACTCAAAATCATTCGTCTTTGCAATGATGATAATACCAACTGCAATAACGACATATAGCGCTAAGACGATCTTCGCTTTTTTAGTCGTCCACCATTTCATCCATTCATTTTGTATGAGCGAAAACATGTGAATCCCCCTCTTTTTTCGTTACTTGCAGGAATTGTTCCTCGAGCGTCAAGCGTTTGACGGTCAATTCATGTAAATCGGCAATCGGTACGACGAGTCGCGCGATAGCTGGACACTCATTTTCCGGTGCGGTGATAATGATTTTATTCTCGAGTACTTCTGATGGGTAGTTTGCGACGCGAAGGGCATCGAGTACATCTGTCATTGCTTCTGCATTAACACGAAGAGCGATTTTCGCTCCGGTTTCATTACGAACGGACTCGACCGACTTGATGACACCCTGATCGATGATCGCGTAACGATCACTGATTTGTTCCATCTCACTCAACATATGGCTTGAAATTAAAATCGCGATATCTTGCTCACGCGCCATTTGACGTAAATATTCACGAAGCTCCGCAATCCCGGATGGGTCCAGACCATTCGTCGGTTCATCTAAGATCAAGACGCGCGGGTTATGTAGCAAGGCACGAGCAATTCCGAGTCGTTGCTTCATTCCGAGTGAGTACTCTCCGACTTTTTTTGAAAGCTTTCCTTCAAGACCAACGAGTCGTGCTAGTGCATCATAATCAACTTGGCCGAGTCCTGGAATCAGGTTTTTTGCATGAACCAAGTTTTGTTTTCCTGTCAGATAAGGATAAAACGCTGGGTTCTCAACGATTGCTCCGATTTGCGTCAACGCTTTCGAACGCTCTTCTACGACATCAAATCCATTGACCGTGACTTTCCCTGCATCCTGCTCGAGTAGTCCCGTGATGATGCGAATCGTCGTCGTTTTCCCTGCTCCGTTCGGTCCGAGGAAGCCGAACACTTCTCCTGGCGATACCTCAAAACTGACGTCTTTTAAAATTTGCTCTTTCCCGAGACGCTTTGAGATATTTTCAATCTTTAACATCTGCTCTTCCTCCTCATTCATATTTTGTCTATGCTATTAGTGTACGTGATTTTAAAGGAAAAGTTCCATTCCTTACAAATATGTAATCCGATTCCAAATGAAACTCCTCAATACGATTAGTTCCGTGCGAAAAATAACTAAAGAATGGAGCCGCTAGATGATTATTTTTAAAGAAGTGACACGCGAACATTTTCCGATCATTCAATCGTTGTATGCGAGCGTTCCTGAATATGCGCTCTTAGAAGAACGAGTGCTTCCACTCTCTGATTCGACCTTACAGGAAGAGTATTTAAATCCAGATACCGTATCGCTGATTGGGTATGTGGACGGAGAACCTGTCTTACTGATTGACTACCTACCGAAGCACCCGAAAGACGGTACACCTTGGATCGGTCTATTCTTATTGGATGCTTCTCAGCACGGAACGGGAACTAGCAGTCGGTTACTATCCGCATTTTGTGATCAATTCCTAAGTCAGGAATCTTACATTCATCTCGCAGTCTTACCTGATAATTTAAGGGCCCTACGCTTTTGGGAAAAACACGATTTCCACTACGTGCGAACGAGTCTCTCGAATCGTGAACAACTCGTAGACGTCTACGTGTATGATGTAAGTAAAAACAAATGAAAACGCATGAATGGAGTATCACACAATGTCCAGACCCTCACTTCGCTTTGATGTTTTATTGGCAGGATTGATTTCCCTGCTATTTTTTAGCATGACGCTCGGATTAACTTTCTTCATTAGTCAACATGCAACAAACCGACTCCAATCGGAAGTCGGGATGAATCTGTCAACGACCGCTCACCAACTATCTGATAAGCTTGATCATTACATGTGGTCACGTTATGCCGAAGTAAAATTGCTAGGTTCCTTATCAACAATCCAACAAACAGAACAAAAAGCAGAAACACGGCAGACACTCGAAGAGTTACAACGACAGATTCCTGACTTTTCTTGGATTGGTCGCTTAGATGCGGAAGGTAAAGTCGTTGCGTCAACGAACCAGATTCTTGAAGGAACGTCGATCAAGGAACGCCCTGTCTTCCAACAAGCCTTATCACAACCATTCATCGGGGATGTCCATGAAGCTGTCCTACTCGCAAAATTATTGCCGAACCCAAGCGGTGAGCCACTCCAATTCGTCGATATTAGTACACCTTTATATGATCAGGGTCGATTTTCTGGTGTCCTCGCAACACATCTCAGTTTCGAATGGGCAAAAGCGATTGAACAAAGCTTTCAGAGTGCTACTTCCTCTCTCCAACAAGTCGATGTGTTCATCATTAGTCAAGATCGAAAGACGATTTTGCTTGGACCAAACGGATGGAGCGGTAAAACATTACCCGATAGCGTAACGCTGATGTCGAATGCTTCTGCGACCGCTTCCTGGCAAGGGAAAGAATTCGTCTCTAGTCAAAGTACGAGTCGCGGTTATAAGGACTACGACGGACTCGGGTGGACGGTTCTCGTGCGTCAACCGACTTCGATTGCCTTCGCTGATGCCGACGCTTTACGTCAAACGATTTTTATCGCTGGGTTAATTGCCTCTCTCATTACAGCTCTGCTTGGGTGGATGTTAGCGAAACTGCTGACTCGACCACTCTTAAAAATCACGCATGCCGCACAACAAATGCAAGGTGATCCTTCAAAATCACTTCCGAACCATCGTGGAATCCGAGAAATCGAGACATTGACAGATGCCCTACAGCAACTGATTCGTCGATTGCTGCATACCGAAAAAGAAAAACTGACGTTTGAACGATTATCGCAACGTGACAGTCTCACGGGTCTTGCGAATCGAAATGGTCTTGCTCAATACATCGAACAATTACCTATAGGAACGCATTCCATCTACCTTTGTCTCGATTTAGACGGTTTTAAAGCAGTTAACGACACATATGGGCACGCACTTGGTGATCTCCTCCTGATCGAGGTCGGTCAACGTCTCAAACAGTTACTTCCACCTGGTGGCTTCGTCGCTCGTCTTGGTGGCGATGAGTTCATCATCGTCTTAACGAATCAGTCTGTAGTAGAAGCACAACACTTAGGTGAACAATGGATTGCCCATGTCTCGATGCCTTATCATTTAGAAGAACAGACCGTCCATATCGGAATGAGCATCGGACTCGCTGAACAGATAGCAGGTGAATCGCTCGAGCAAGTCATGCACCATGCGGATTTAGCGCTCTATCGTTCGAAGCAAGATGGTAAAGGATGTATTTCCGTTCATTGACCTTTTGGAACGGAGGATTGACAAGCGCGTTTCTCCTCCGTAAGGTGAACGAGAAGCGTATAAATTTTCAACAAGGAGCTGTCAGCATGAATCAATGGACACGTGAAGCACGATATCGTCCCCTCTCGGATGTCGATCCGACCGTATACCAAGCGATGAAGGAAGAAGTAAGAACATCTCCTTGGCGATTTTCTTACCATATCCAACCTCCAACCGGACTTTTGAATGATCCGAACGGCTTTGTCTACCACGACGGTCTTTATCATTTATTTTATCAATGGTTCCCACTCGGTCCTGTTCATGGTCTAAAGTACTGGTATCACATGACATCAAAAGACCTCGTACATTGGTTCGATGAAGGGGCCGCCTTGATTCCAAATGACGATCCTGATTCGCACGGCGCTTATTCCGGTAGTGGCTTCATCAAAGATGATCAAGTGCACATCATGTACACCGGTAACAAACGGGACGCAGAGTGGAATCGCCATACGAGTCAAATCGTTGGGCACCTTCGTTCGGATGGACGGATTGAAAAACACTTACCACCTGCTATTCCAACCGTTCCTGAAGGCTATACAGAACATTTTCGTGATCCGAAAGTCTTTCAAGATGCATCGGGCATCTGGTACTGCATACTTGGAGCACAGCGCACTGACTTGACAGGTTGTACTGTCATTTATCAGTCTCAAGATGCAGAGCACTGGACGTTGGTCGGTGAGTTACGGACGAACTACCCGACATTCGGTTATATGTGGGAATGTCCTGATTATTTCGAGCTTAATGGAAAAGGCGTCTTTCTCTTTAGTCCTCAAGGGATTGAGCCAGATGGTACGAACTATCAAAATATTTTCCAGTCCGGTTACTTCATCGGGGAACCGTTAGCTTTACCCAACTTAACATTCACACATGAACCTTTCCAAGAACTCGATTTCGGATTCGACTTCTATGCGCCACAAACAACTGAGGCGGCAGATGGTCGACGGATTCTTGTTGGTTGGATGGGTTTACCGGACATTAGTTATCCTTCTGACATTTATAACTGGGCACATGCTTTGACATTGCCGCGTGAATTAACGATCGAACAGGGACAACTTCGTCAACGACCTGTCCATGAACTGACACAGCTACGAAAAGAAACCTTATTTGACGAAACGATTCTTTTCGAGCAAGATGTGACGGTTGCGGAAGCCGAGATTTTCGAACTCGTGATGACAGACTTGAAGCTGTCGTCGGATTCGTTCCGCTTCTCAATTCGTCAAGACGCTACAGAAGAAACCCTATTTAAATATGATGTCGTTTCGCGTCAATTTACGATTGACCGGAGTCGTTCGGGTGTGGAGGTTCCTGCTGAATCATTTGGTACATCACGATCGACTGTCCTTTCGAAAGACTTGCAGACATTACGTTTGTTTGTGGACCGGTCCTCGTTCGAACTTTTCCTCAATGATGGAGAAGCCGTCGCAAGCGGACGTATTTTCCCAAAAGCAACGAGTCGAGGTATCGGATTCTCTGGTGAGGCGACTGCCCACCTCTCTATTTATGATTTATCTTAAATAGCAAAAAGCATTTTCCTGAATAGAATCAGGAAAATGCTTTTTTACTTCACTGCTTCAATCGTGATTCCTTTTCTAAATCGAAGGCGAGAATATGTTGCTCTCCGATTGGACCCATGACCGATTGTAACGTATCGACATATCCCGTCTTGAAATACAGTGATTTTGCAGCAATATTCTTTTTATTGACTGCTAGTGTGATCGCTGTGACTTCTGGAAAATGATGATGCACGAACTCTGGCAACTGCATCATTGCCTCTTTCGCATATCCTTGATGTTGATGCCGTTCATCAATCGAAAAGGCACGTAACAGGACACTTTGTTCATCCGTCCGGTGTGTTTTAGGGGGATTGAGATGGAGAATAAAAAATCCGACGACGAGCTCGTCTTTTTTAATAACAACCGGAAACTTATCGGGATGTGCAACCGCATCCGTAACGACATCCGTTGGAAAAGAAGTAAACTGAACTTGTTCTTCCGGAAGAATGAACGCCTCACATTGTTCATAATGTTCATTTGTATACATGTGTAATTTCACTACAGACATTCTCATTCCGCCTTCCCTCTTTGTACAGGACAAGAGAGCACTCTCTTACATCTATTCCCATTTTAATATTTTTGAGTCCATTTGCCTAGTCTTTTAAAGGCACTCCTCTTACATTGCTTCCAATAGTCTTTTGTCTCTTTATTCCACGGTTCGTCTTTCAGTAATCCAATCCGATCATTAAAAATGCTACACTAGGGAGAGTTCGATTTAATGGACACGAAATTAAACGCTCGAGGTGAACTGTATCATGCATGAAGATTTTTTCAAACAGATGGAGCGATTGACCGGCATTCAATTGAATCCTGTCCAACAACAGGCAATTGAACATGACCATGGTCCGTTGCTGTTACTCGCCTCACCCGGCTCTGGAAAAACAACGACCCTTAATTTTAAGATTGCCTATTTGATTTTACAAAAAAAAATTGAACCACATCGTATTCTTGGACTGACCTTCAGTAAAGCGGCAGCTCGCGAGATGGCGGATCGATTTTATCATTTATTCCATGAACTAATCGGAACAACAGCGGCTTTTTCGACAATCCACAGTTTTGCTTTTCAAGTCGTCCGGGACCATACGTCTCAACAACGCCTCTCCTATACGATCATCGAAGGACCGATGGATCAACAACATCCGAATGCGCCACATAAACGGATGTTACTGCGCCGTATTTTCCAGGAAATTAATCGGAGTGTCATTACCGATGATCAAATGGATGAGTTATTACGAATGATTTCCTTCGTCAAGAATCGTCTTCTTTCTTTAAAGGAGATCAAGGCAGTACCGACGACGATCAAACATTTCCCTGATATCTATGTGGCATATGAACAATTCAAGTCGCGTGATCCCTTACATCCGTTACTCGACTTTGATGATATGTTGACGTATGCGAATACGATTTTGGAGCAAGACCGTCGTCTGTTGCAACATTATCAGCGACGCTTCGACTATATCCTAACGGATGAAAGTCAGGATACGTCGCTCGTTCAGCATCAATTGGTCGAGAAGTTAGCCTTACCGCATAACCGTCTTTGTGTCGTCGCGGACGATGACCAGACGCTTTACAGTTGGCGTGGCGCAGATGCATCCAAGATTCTCCACTTCAAGGATACGTATCCGAATGCGACGATTCTTTACATGGAACAAAATTATCGCTCATCAAAGGACATCGTCTCAGTCGCCAATCAGTTCATCCAACGTAATAAAGCACGTTATCCGAAACAGATGTTCACGGAGAATGCTGCGGTTCGTCCAATTATCTTAGAGACGCTACCGACTTATGAAGATCAGACTCGTTATTTATTGAATCAGTTACGGACGGAAACGAATTACCGCGAAGTCGCTATCTTATATCGCAACAATGCTTCTTCGATCAACGTCATGAATGCGTTAGATCAAGCAAACATTCCTTTTTACATTAAGGATGTTGATCATAAATTCTTCAGTCATTGGATTTTGAAGGATATTTTAAATTTCATGACATTCGCACAAGATCCAACAGGTATCGAGGTTCTAGCAACCATCCATACGAAGTTCGCCGGATATATCTCGAAAGCTCAACTGGCTCAATTGCAACAGTTTGGTTCGGGTGAATCTGTATTTGATCTACTCATAAACAAAATCGAGATGAAGTTTTATCAAAAGAAACAACTTCAACAAATGAAGCGCACATTCGCTTCCATTCAGACCGTTCGACCGTCTGCTGCCCTCTCATTGATTCGTCATGAACTGGGCTACGAAAAGAATTTGCGGAAAATGAGTGAGAGTCTCGGTTTTAGTCTCGATCACCTGCTTGAGACATTAAATACGATCGATAACATCGCAAGTGATGTACCGACGTTACTCGCCTTTCGTGAGCGGATCGCGCATCTCGAACAGTTGATGCGTGATGCGAAACAAAACAAAAATCAAAATGCGGTCACCCTTTCGACCTTTCACAGTGCAAAGGGGCTTGAATTTGATCGCGTCTTTATGATTGATCTCGTTGCTGGTATTCTTCCATCGGCTGACACGATCAAGGCGTACAAGAATGGACAACTCGATGATATGGAAGAAGCAGCACGCTTGTTTTACGTCGGGATGACACGGGCACGACACGAACTGCATCTCCTGTCTTATCGTTTTAAATCGAAATCGTTCGATGTCTCACCATTCGTCGAAGACGTTCATCGTCTTGTTACACCGGATTCCGCAAAACGAAAAATAGAACGCCAACGTCCTGCCATTGCAGCGCGAGCTAAAGTTCCTCCACTTCCGATCACTGAGAACATGCGTGTATCGCATACAGCATTTGGTCCCGGAACCGTCTTGCACCTGGTTGATGACGTGCTAGAAATTTCATTTGATCAAGGAATGAAAAAACAGCTTTCGTTACAAGTCTGCTCCGAAAATGCATTACTCGAAATTTTATGAGCCAAAAAAGCCTGTTTCACATAAATATGTGAGACAGGCTTTTGGTATATATCAGTTTTTAGGTGATGACTCATTTTGACGAATCAAGGCATCTCTGATTTCTGTCAATAGTTTTTCTTCTGTCGTTGGTACCGCTTCTTCTTCGACGACTTCTTCCTTCTTCCGGAACGAAGTGATTCCTTTGACGAAGATGAACAAAGCAAAGGCAATCAATAAGAATTCGATACTCGCCTGAAGGAACTGACCGTACTGTAATTTTGCATTTCCGACCATGATTGATAATCCTTTGACATCAATACCACCGATGATGATACCGATCAACGGCATGAAGACGCTGTCGACGAGTGATTTGATAATCCCGCTGAACGCAGCACCGAGAATGACTCCGACCGCTAAATCGATCACATTGCCTCGAAAAGCAAACTCCTTAAATGCCTTAAACATGAAACGTCCCCCTTACCAAGCACGGGACGCCAATTGCTGAATCGCATATCCGACGCCGTGCTCATCGTTTGTTTTCGTCACATGATGCGCAATCGCTTTTGCTTCATCATGACCATTCCCCATCGCGATCGCCTTTCCAGCAACCTTAAACATGGGAAGATCGTTCAGATTATCACCGATGACAGCGACTTGTTCGATCGGCACACCAAGGTGGTCCGCGAGGATTTTAACTGCCGTTCCTTTATCGGCACCGACTGCCATGACTTCGATGTTATCGTGTCCTGACGACGTGACATAGACACCCTCGACTTTCTGCTCGATTTCCTGCCAGATTGTTTTCATCAATTCTTGATCAAATGAGAACGAAATGAATTTGAATACTTTTCCCGCTTGATTACGAATGTATGACCGGAATCCATCAATCATCTTGACGTCTTCTTGGACATAATAGCGATCGTGGAAGAAATCAAGCACTTGTTTTGCCCGATCACTTTCTTCACTTAATTCTTTTAACGAATCGTAGGCTGCATCAATCGTCGCTCCTTGCGCTGTCACGAGTCCTTGATCACAGAACATCTCGAAAAAGACTTCGTACTGGCTAATGATGCCGTAAATTTGCTGTGCTTGTTCTGTCGTCAGAGTCGTCGCACTCAACTCTTCTCCATCGACGGTCATAACACGTGCCCCGTTTGAAGCAATGATCGGACAATGAATTCCTGCGGCATCCGTCAATTCTTTAGCATTTAAGTAATTACGTCCTGTTGCAATTGCAAACTCGACACCTTGTTCGCGTGCTGCTTCAATTGCCTGAATCGTCTCCGGTTCTATTCGTTGTTTGCCCGAAAGAACGGTACCATCCATATCTGATACGAGTAATTTAATTGGATTTGCCATCGTCTTCACTCTCCTCTTTTTCTATTTCCATACCACTATACCATTTTTCACATTTTGACTGGTCGTAAACACGGTTTACAAGATCGGTGACAACAAACGCGAAATACTTTCCTTAAATTTGATCATTCTTGAACGCGCAACATACGACTCGACCGTCATGAGCTTTGATACCTCACAATCAGCGAGGAAGAGACGTTCTAGTTCAATCGCTATTACCTGATCATAGACGATCGTGTTCATTTCAAAGTTCAACCGAAAGCTTCGCGCATCGATATTCGTCGTCCCGACTGAAGCAATCTCGCCATCAACGACGATCGTCTTTGCGTGTAAAAATCCAGGTTCATACGTGTAGACTTTAGCTCCGTACGATAACAACTCTCCTACAGCAGCAGTCGTTGCCCAGTAAACAAATGGGTGATCCGGCTTGTTCGGAATCATGATGCGGACTTCCACTCCGGACAGAAGGGCTGCCTTACATGCATCTAAATAACTCGTGTCTGGAATGAAATAAGGCGATTGGATATAAATCGTCCGTTTTGCTTCGTTGATCATCTTGATCAAGGCAAGCTTCAAATACTCTGAACGGGAATCCGGACCCGATGTGACGATTTGCATCGGTAATATATCCTGAATCCTATGCGTTCCATAGTAAAACAAAGATTTTTCCGTATAGACGTCACTTGCTTGGTTCCAGTCGAGAATAAAGCGATCGAGTTGATCATGAACGACGTCACCTTCCAAGCGAAAATGTGTATCCCGCCAGTAGCCGAACTTTTCATCGATACCGAGATATTCCGTACCAACGTTGAAGCCACCAATGTAGCCGATTCGACCGTCGATGATACAGGATTTACGGTGATTGCGGTTGTTCAATCGAAAATTAACGAATCCGATCGTCGACGGGAAAAAGGCAAACACTTCTCCTCCGTGTGCGAGTAAATCCTTAAAATCCGTCCGTTTGAGACTTCGTGATCCGACAGCATCATACAATAGACGGACTTTGATCCCACGATGGGCACAATCGGTCAATGTATCGATCAACGCTAACCCGAGACGATCTTTCTGAATGATGTAATATTGGATATTCACTTCATGCTCAGCCTGGCGGATATCTTGGATCATCCGATTGAATTTTTGCTCGCCATCCGAAAGTATCTGCAATTGATTCGAGAGACTGAGCAGGGAACCGTTCGACATCAAATTCATCCGAATCATATCCCGGTGCTTTTGAATCATCGGGTGTCGTCCCATCGTTACAAGTTCTTTTTTCTGTAAGGCGATCCGTCTATCCTGTTCTAGTTGTTCTTCTTCCGTAATACGATAAAAATTCGATTTTTTCAACAGTCTTCCGAAAAACAGATAGACGAGAAACCCAACGAGCGGAACGAAATACAAGATGAACACCCATGCCCACGTCGCACCAATATCGCGCCGTTCGAGAAAAATAACCGTTAGGACCGCCAAGATATTCATGATGAGCAATCCGTAGACGATGATGATCGTGAACGTACTCCATACTTCCACCATACGATTCCCTCCCGTTTCAACGGTATTGTTCGATTTTGGTCCCTTGTCTCCTATTCCCGTTTCCTTCCGTGTCATTCTTTTGAAGACAAAAAAACCTTTTTAAAGCACGAATGGCTTCAAAAAGGTTTAGGTCTTTCATGATTCTTGACATGGTTCCGGTTGTTGTAACGCCATTTGTTCAAGTGTCGCTTTGACACCTGCTACACAGTCTGGCAATCCAACACCATCATAAGCAAGTCCGGCTAAATGAATGTGTGGATAGTGAGAAGCGACGATTTCTCGCACTTCTTGAATCCGCTGTGCATGTCCTACCGTATAGGCCGGTAAGCCGTCTAATAAACGACTGATGACGACACGTTCCGGTTGCAACGGACGACCACAGATGGCTTCAAGATCTTCTAAGACGACCCGTTCAATCATTTCGTCTGATTCACGAACGAGTGCATCTTTTCCGGGGCGACCGATGAAGGCACGAAGCACGGTATGATTCGGTGCTGCATGATTCCACTTTTGATCAATCGCCGTACACGCTGTAATCGAATACGGTGCCTGACGGTTGACGATGAAACCTGTTCCATCGATCGGCAACGCTGTTTCCTTATCGAAAATCAACGTGACTGTCGCCGTCGAATGTGTCGAAAGGTTCGCAAGCCCAGGAAGCATCGCTTCTGGTAACAGGGACACGACTTGGCGATGCGGAATCGTCAACAAAATATCATCGGCATACTCTGGACCATGATCCGTTTCGAGACGATACCGCCCATCTTCTTCCCGTTTAATCGAGCGAAGTGGTGTCTCAAGACGAATTTCTGTCCGTTCAAGCACCTCTTCTAGCCGCTCGACGAGAGACTCGAGTCCAGTAGCGAGCGATAAAAATTGACCTGTAGCTTTGAGCGTCGGACCTTGTTGTTGGTCAAGCGGACGCATGAGACGCATTCCTTCAAACAAACTTCCTGCCTTTTGTTCATTTGCAACAAATTGCGGGTAGGTCGCAAACGTACTCATCCGATCGATATCACCAGCATAAATGCCTGAAAGAAGCGGTTCGATCAGCTTCTCGACGAGCGCATCTCCAAGACGCGGACGCAAATACTCTCCTAGTGGGATATCTGTTTCTGGAATCGTCAAATCAGGATCCGGGTGAAGCAATCGTTCTGACACTTCTGCTTTTTCTTCTTCCGTCAACAAAGAAGTCTCTGCAAATAACTCTAAATCCGTCGGGATACCCATGACGGCACCTTTTGGAATCGGATGGAGACCTCGCGCATCCAATACATAGGCTTGCGACGTGTTATTACGAACGAGTTGCTCCCCTAATCCAATCTCTTCGATGAGATCCGTCAGTACGTGTTTTCGTGCGACATACGAATCTGGTCCCCGCTCGATCGTCAATCCTTCGTCCCGATATGTTGCCACCTTACCACCGAGACGACCTTCTGCCTCAAGTAACGTGATGTTCATTTCCGGAAACTGTTTCTCTGCATAATAGGCGGCCGCAAGTCCTGATATACCGCCGCCCACGATGACGAGACGTTTACTGGACATAACTATCCACCTGTTTCGCGACGGCTTCCGTGACAGCTTTCATGAAAGCAGGATCCGCGTTTGGCATGACAGGTCGCGCATAATGGATTCCGAGTTCGTCGCAGACGACTTTACACTCATAGTCATTATCGAATAATACTTCTAGATGGTCCGCAACGAAGCCGACTGGCACGTAAACGAACGCTTCGTATCCTTTTTCTTCGTAAACATCACGTGTCAGATCCTGAACATCAGGACCGAGCCATGGCTCAGGTGTTTGTCCAGCTGATTGCCAACCTGTGATCATATGCGGTACACCGGCACGTTGTGCGATCAATTCGGCAGTTTCTTTCAATTGCTCTGGGTACGGATCGCCGTTTGCGATGATTTTCTCAGGCAGACTGTGCGCCGAAACGACGAGAACGGCTTTTTCTTCAGGAACTGGTAAAGCGTCGAACGTCTTGCGGATTTCTTTCCCCCACCAATCGAGAAATGCTTCTTCTTTGTACCACGATTCAACGGATGCGAGACGAATACCGTGCTGATCTGCGACTTCCTTCGCACGACCATTATATGAACGAATACTGAACGTCGAATAGTGCGGTGCTAAAACGACTGTGACCGCTTCTGTGATGCCGTCTTTTGCCATTTGCTCGACAGCATCCTCAACGAATGGCTCGATGTGCTTTAGACCAAGATAAAGCTTAAACTCGATTTCACCGGCATATTTCTCAGACAGTTGACGGTGTAGCTCTTCAGCCTGATCAATCGTGACTTGTGCGAGTGGTGAGACACCACCGATGGCTTCGTAACGTTCCGTTAACTCTGCCAATGCTTCTGGAGACGGTTTGCGTCCGCGACGAATGTGCGTATAATAACGCTCGATATCTTCTGGTTTATATGGCGTACCGTACGCCATAACAAGTAGTCCTAACGTCTTCATTTTCCTACCTCCATTTTTTCTTTCGAATAATCATGGATAAATGCAGTCAAACGTTTCAATACTTCTGGATCGACTTCCGGGAAGATGCCGTGACCGAGGTTAAAGATAAATCCTGGTTGCTTCATTCCCATGTCGAGAATTTCCTTCGTTTTTGCTTCAAGGATATCCCAAGGTGCTAACAGATAAGACGGATCGAGGTTTCCTTGAACAGGTTTCGTCAGTCCACGCTCACGTGCTTCGTCAATCGACAAACGCCAATCAAGTCCGACGACGTCTAACGGTAAACTGTGCCATTCTTCTGCCAAGTGACTCGCTCCTACACCGAACATGATCATCGGCACGCCTGTATCTTTTAATTCCGTGAAAATGCGTTCCATCGTTGGCTTGATGTAACGAACATAATCTTTCCGGCTTGTCGTTCCGACCCATGAATCAAAGATTTGGAACGCTTGGATTCCTGCATCCACTTGTGATTTGATGTAATCGATGACCATGTCACCTAGTTTCTCCATTAAGGCATGCCACACCTCAGGTTGTCCATACATCAATGCTTTCGTTTTATGGTATCCCTTCGAAGGACCACCTTCAATCATATAGCTCGCAAGCGTGAATGGTGCCCCGGAAAAACCAATCAACGGTACTTCGAGTCGTTCCCGTAACAAACGAATCGTTTCATAGATATATGGAATATCTTCACGGTTAAATGGTTGTAATGCTTCGACATCTGCCATCGTGCGAATCGGGTTCGCGATGACTGGACCGATACCACTCTTGATTTCGACGTCAACGCCCATCGATGGAAGTGGCGTCATGATGTCTTTATACAGAATCGCTGCATCGACCCCTAGTTGTTTTACAGGTAGTTCTGTCACATATGCGCCTAGCTCCGAGTCATGTGTGATCTCGAAAAGCGTCCGTGTCTTCTTGATTTCACGATATTCCGCTTGATAACGACCTGCTTGTCGCATGTACCAGACGGGAACGTGATCAATCTGCTCGCCACGGATCGCCCGCAAAAACGTATCATTGAATTTCTTCATCATAACTACCCCTTTATACTCGTTCTAACGCCCCAAAAAAACGTACGATAAGTTTGTGAACACAGAAACATTATATCTGAAATTAAGAAGTCTGTGCCAATAAATCGTTTACAAAATGACAGTTCTGTTACCAGTTCATGAAATGTTCACTGTTTCTTGTAAAGACCGAATGCAGCATTCAACTGACCACGAATCAAGTCAGAACGTTGTTGTTCCGTTACCTTGCGTTCTTTTTCTCGAATTTCGTGCGTGCGCCAGCCATCCTCGATTTTTTCCGCGACTTCGACGAGTCGCTCGACATCCGTAAACGAATATTTTCGTGTCTTTCCATTTGTCCGTTCTGGAAAGATTAGCTTCCGTTCCTCATAGTAACGAATCTGACGTTCTGACAAGCCGGTCAATTCACAGACGATTCCGATCGACATCACCTTTTTTTCGCGGTAGTTCATCTTCGTCACTCCTTTCCACAAAAATACCATGTCAGATTTTCTGACACAACACGTTTCTTTGAAAGTATTTCCGTCTAAAGTAAACACATACTTTAAATGGATAAAGGAGGAACGACAATGAAACTGGAACAACTCGCTATCTCAGTCGATACGTTTTATGTCTTATTCGCAGCACTGCTCGTCTTTACGATGCAAATCGGATTCTTACTTCTGGAAACAGGGATGTTACGGGCAAAGAACGCAGGGCACGTCGCTGTTAAACAAATTATCAGCTTCTCAGTTGCCGCTCTCGCCTTTTGGGCTATCGGATTCGGATTGACGTTCGGTGATGGTAACTCCATTATCGGAACAGAAGGATTCTTCTTACATGGAGGATTCAGCAGCCTTGATTGGTCGAACATCACGATTGATGTAAAGTTCCTCTTCCAACTCTCGTTTGTCGCCGTCTCTCTCGCAATCGCTTGGGGCGGATTCGCAGAACGTGCTAAATTATCCGTTTACTTGTTGTTCGGAACGTTTTTCGTTGCTATCATCTATCCGATCATTGCTCGTTCCGTTTGGGCAGGTGGATTCCTTGGTTCGCTCGGGATGCAAGACTTCGCTGGATCAACGGTCGTTCACTTACAAGGTGGGATCGCTGCACTCGTTGCCGCTTTACTGCTCAAGAAACGAATCGGTGCTGAAAAAACACCGTTACTTGGACACAACGTCATCTATTCTGTCGTTGGTGCCTTCATCCTCTGGTTATGTTGGTTCGGCTTCAACGCTGGTTCGACACTAACGATTGCCGATGGATTCTTTAGTTACGTTGCCTTGACGACGTTACTTGCGACTGCAGCAGGTGCACTCGGTGCTCTTGCCATCTCATTCTGGCACCGTCGCGTCGCAGATATCCCTTCGATCATCAACGGCGTGTTAGCTGCACTTGTCGCCATCACAGCAGCCTGTGCCTTCGTTGAACCGTGGGCAGCTGTCGTCATCGGTTTCCTCGCTGGTGTGATGACATATGGAACGAGCATTCTTCTCGCAAGCCGCGTCGATGATCCACTATGTGCCTTCTCCGTTCATGGCGTCGCTGGTATCTGGGGTACACTCGCAACTGGATTCTTCGCTTCACCACGACTCGTTGAAATCACAGGGATCGGACAAGCTGGTCTCTTCTATGGTGGCGGTTTTACGCAACTCGGTGTTCAAGCACTTGGTGTCGTCTTTGCCGTCGTCATCGTCAGCGTCTTAAGTTACGCATTCTTAAAAGTTCTCGACCTTACGATTGGTCTTCGGATCACACGCGAAGATGAACTCCGCGGACTGGATGTTGCAGAACATGGTCAATCTTCTTACGATCTCCCTGCTCCTGTCAGCAAAGAATTGCGTATGGTTGAAGAAGAAGACCTCTCAAACGAACGTGTCAATTAATAACTAGTAAAGAACAAGAGCCTACACGATGGATTCATCGCGTAGGCTCTTTCTTGTTTATTACTTTCGAGCGTAGTATTCACCAATCACAAGCGCCAAGGCTGCCCCACCAACGACATAGAGGGATCCACTGAAGAAGAATCCAAGTAGCGTCAGGACGATGCATTGACTGATTGCTGCGAAGCGGATTATTTTCTGTTTCGCATGTACAGCATTTCCAAACGGTAAAAGACGAGTCAATAGGTGTTGGTCCACTGCCTTCGTGAACGGTGCTAGCTGAAAGCTTGTCAGTCCTGCAAACGCAGGGATTGCAAGCCCGACGAACAACTCGTTGCCATTTGCTAACCACATGAACACAGCCCCAATTAATGTCAAACGAATAATCAATCCAATCCCGTCCCCACTCCGGATGAACTGTTTGACATACAAGTAATCGAATGTCGTTTGCGCTCGATGTGGAATCCGCTCGACCATGTTACTTAAGAGACGACGCCGTTTATACGTTGCTGTCAAATGGGGAACATCGACGAACCAATTCGCTAATCGATAAAAACGATCGCGTGATTCCTGCTCAAGTGCAATCCATTCGCGTAGAGGAAGATGGTCCTGACGCTTCAAATGGAGTACGACCATTAAGAGAAGTGCGACGACGATCGTCATCCACGCCATATCGATGATGACGAGTAGCGCCGCTCCAAACGCATACAGTAACACCGTCCGATGTGCGATACCTTCAAGCTTTGATAAATTCGCAGCCGCTCCGAACAAAGCAAGTGCTGCTCCAAGTAAAACAAGTTCAAACGGTGTCGTCTGTTCCGTTCGAACATAGAGAACAACGACAGCTAAAAACGGAATCACGGCACGGATGATACCAAAGACCGCATTGTACGCTCGTACTTGTTGCATGAAACTTGATAACTTCGCTAATACCGGTAACAGAAACACTTGATCCGCTTCGACGAGAAACGTCCGACTTGTTCGGTAGAGCGGTAAAATCAGAAATAAGGCTGCCATGACATATCGACCAGGAAACGATGGATCGAGTTGATCGAGGAAACGACCGTAGACGACTAAACCGTACAAAATAACGAAGTAAACGGTGAATAACAGTCCGCCATTCGCCATGTATCTTGTATATTTCACCGTCTCCGTCATCGCCGCCTCATATCGTTCCTTCCATAAGGACTGGCTGTTCATCGTTCCGCCTCCTCGATCGCGGCAACGTAGAGATCATCCAGCGTTCCATCTTGCAGTCCATATCGTGCGCGTAAAGCAGCTGTCGTCCCTTCCGCTGCAATGTGACCCTCATGTAAGAGTACGAAGCGATTACAATGCCGTTCTGCTGTCTCAAGGATATGCGTTGACATTAAGATCCCTTTACCATCCTGCTTCAGTTCACTAAAAATCTGAAGTAACTCACGAATCGCGAGCGGATCTAGTCCAACGAATGGTTCATCAACGATTAACAGCTCACTGCCTGTGACGAGTGCACACAAAATCATCGCTTTTTGCTTCATCCCTTTTGAGAATACACTTGGAAACCATTCTAGTTGCTTCGTCATTCGAAGTCTTTCAGCGTAATGTTGCGCACGTTCTGTCGCAATCGTCTCTTCGACGTCATATCCTTGCGCCATCAGACGAAGATGCTCCCGTAACGTCAGTTGTTCATATAACATCGGCTGTTCCGGAATATACGCGACTTGACGACGATACTCGGTTTCATTCGTCGCTAAATCCAACCCATTGATTCGAACTGATCCCGTCTTGACTGGTAGTAATCCAAGAATGTGCTTGATCGTCGTTGATTTTCCGGCACCGTTTAAACCAATTAAACCAACGAGTTCACCCCGATCCACTTCAATATTAATGTCATGAAGGACGGTTTTTGACCCGTATCCTCCTGATAAATCTTTAATATCTAATAACATGTTTGCCACTCCCTTCAGGCTCATCGTAAAGTAGGTTTGCTTCGTTTTTCTAGCTTAACGCGTAGTTTTTTTAAATATAATGTTTTAATACTTGTTTTTTCGGCAATTACTCTAAGTGTAATCGTTACATCAATATATGAAAACGATTTACATGCAAATTGAAAGTGAAATCAATGAATCGTCCATTCAATCCTTATCAAGTGGTCTAATCGTCTAGTCATTTTAAGAATGTACGATTTCAGATTTTTTCATTTTCGCACGTGTTTATAACTGCCTGAAAACAGGTAAAACTAATATGTAGAGGAGATGTTTAAAAATGGGTTTCTTATGGGCACTCATCATTGGTGGTCTCATCGGTTGGATCGCAAGTTTAATTATCGGGAAAGATGTGCCGGGTGGCATCATCGGTAACATCATCGCTGGTTTCATCGGTTCGATGATCGGTCAAGCCATCTTTGGTTCAATGGGACCAAAAATCGCTGGTTTCGCAGTCATTCCGGCTATTCTCGGAGCAGTCATCTTGATCTTCATCGTTTCACTTATTCTCCGGGCAGTACGCAAGTAATCATATATTTCAAATTGAAAAGGAGTGTTTTAAATGGGATTCTTATGGGCATTAATCGTTGGCGGTATTATTGGTTGGTTAGCAAGCTTGATTTTAGGTAAAGATGTTCCAGGTGGTATTATCGGTAACATCATCGCTGGTTTCGTTGGTGCATTGATTGGTCAAGCATTATTCGGAGATTGGGGTCCAATGGTTGCTGGATTCGCAATCGTACCTGCTTTACTCGGAGCTATCATTCTTATCCTCATCGTATCGTTCATTCTCCGTGCGGTGAATAAACGATAACCAAAAATCCTCGGACGTTCTGTCCGAGGATTTTTTTTAGTCTTTTAATTGTAACCACATGCCGTCTTCTCGCTCGACGACACGTTTTTCTGCTCGCAGATTCAACCATTCGAACACACCTTCGAGAAAACTAGACGGATATTCCCAAACCATACCGACTTGCTCTCGCTTCTTTCGTTCTGGTTTTCCAGCGATGGCTTCCAGTTCATCTGGAGTCTTATTCAATCGGATCAACAATTCTTCCACCTGACCCGACTGATAGGTCACTTCATATCCATCGTATCGTGCTCGGTTGGCAACGGTCGAATCAGGCGTGCCGAACGTATTCTCGAACGAATCACGCGAACGTCCGAGATAGCCCGTCATCGTATTGATACTTTTTCCAGTCCGGGCTTTCACTTCCGTCTCAAGTAACGTTTTGATATCGACTGCATATTCGTTCGAAACGGTCGTATTGAACCGATCAGCCAATTTAAAGTCGACTGTCGCGTTCGGTTCATCTCCGAGTTGTACAGTCTTTGATTCCTCGATGGTCTGTCCTGATTGTTCCGCACTTACTTGAACATCGTACTCTCCAGGAGAACGCTTGACTTCAAGGGATTTCTGATCGATCGTCCCGACTTCTTCTCCATCTAGTGAAATCTTCGCTCCCGGTAGATCACTCGAAACGGTTAATCGTTGAGGATTCACATCGAGAGAGTACCGATCATACCAAAGCCATCCATCTTCTTCTTGTAACGAAAACAGATGTGTCTTCACTTGCTTCCCTGCGTCTTGATCCTGTTTGACTTGCGCGATGACTCGGTCCGTTCGCTCTGAGTCAGCCGTCAACCAATTAACGAGTCGCGTCGCTTCACTCATCGGTAGTGACTTACCGTTCATCGTGACTAGCTTTTGGAATCCACGCTGATCCTTTTCCTTTAACAAGGTAGCAAGACGCTCGTCTGTTTTTTCCATTCTCGCCGCTTCTTGCATGTTACGCCCAAACCAAAAGGCAAATAATAAGAAAAGACCGACGACGATGACGCTACCGACGAGCAGACGCCGTTTTCGTTTTTTTTGAGCCGTTGAGGCTACTCGTGATGCCATGCAATTCGCTCCTTTCTTCAGTAGCTGTATGTTTCTAAGTGTATCGGGTTCAATTTGACTGTCAATCGTGCGGAAGTCGGAAACTTTCCGTATACTAATATTATCTTACCCAAGGGAGTGAACGTTCCATGCAAAAAGAATCATGTATCTTCTGTAAAATTGCTCGCAAAGAAGTCCCTGGTCATATCGTATTCGAGAACGAACAAGTTCTCGCTTTCCTTGACCTGTCACAAGTGACGAAAGGACATACGCTCGTCATCCCAAAACAACATGCCGATAATTTGTATGATCTTTCTCCTGAACAAGCACAAGACGTATTTGCGACGATCCCGCAAATCAGTCGTGCGCTTCAACAAGAGACAGAGGCAGCTGGCATGAATCTCTTATCGAATACAGGAAAGGTAGCGGGTCAATCGGTCTCCCACTTCCACCTGCACCTCATTCCGCGTCACGATAAACAAGACGGTTTCGGCGCAAAATGGGAAGTTCATAATGACGATTACACGGCAGAGGAATTGGCTGAACTCGCTAACTCGATCGCTTCTCGCATCTAAGTCTGTTCTTTTTCTTCTATTCTTAGAAAAATATTGCCGAAATAGGTTTCTTTCATTCGATTTTCGGTAAAATAATATGAAACAAATATTTTAATATTAAAAAAGGAGGTTCAATATGTCGAAGCGTCCCGCCCGTAACTGGGTCGCTTTTGGTGCTACGCTAACACTTGTGACTTTTTACGGTCTGAAGGCGCTTCGCCAAGGTACGAAAAGCGACTCTTCGAACGGTCATCAACGTCGAAATTCTTATTCTACAATCGTAACGAATGTGCAGGATTTGACCCAGGAGGGCAAGAACTTAGTAGAGACAGCAAAAGCGTCTGGTATGGACTTCAAAGAAGAAGTCATGCAGAGCGTCTCGGAATACCAAACGGAAGTCCAAGCATCGCTCACGAAGATCCAGTCTCTCGCTGATGAAGCGAAACAGGAAGCAGACCAGCTTTCTCCACAAAAGTAAGATCCGTTGCTTCGATTTGTTTTTGTATAGTTTGCATTTTGCGCGTTTGAGCCATTGTCACCTTTCGAAAGGATGAGTCAGATATGGAACACGAAAAGTTATATCCTGGACAAGAGGCTTTGTTGTATAGCCACAAGATTGTCCAGTTAAGCAAAGCACTATGGAAAACGGTAGAAAAAGATTGGCAAAATTGGATCAAGCCTTTTGATCTGAACATCAATGAACATCATATCTTATGGATTTCACACGCGCTAGGCGGTGCCTCGATTTCAGAGATCGCGAAGTATGGTGTCATGCACGTCTCGACGGCGTTCAACTTCTCGAAGAAGTTAGAAGACCGCGGACTGTTGACGTTCTCAAAAAAGGAAACAGATAAACGAAATACCTACGTCCAGTTGACACCAGAGGGCGAATCACTCTTACTTGAGACGATTCAAGCGTTCCGCCCTGAAGAAAACGGTGTCTTCCGTGCATCACTTCCTCTTCAGGAACTGTACGGGAAGTTCCCGGAATTAACGGACATTTCTGCGATCGTACGTCGCTTGTATGGCGACAGCTTCATGGACATATTTGCTGAGACATCAAAGATGATCACAGAAGAAGCAGATCGTCGCCCTCAAGATCCAGTCATGGACTCAATCAAAAAAGCATAATCTTACCAAAAGCGTTTTAGCCTCTAGCTAGAATGCTTTTTTTTAGGTCTTTTTTTCTCATGACAAGGACATTACTACTATGTCTCAAGAGCGTTATTTCCCTCACAATTTCCCATAAAAATTATCCTCAACCGACTACTCGGATGTGATAGCATGGAAAAGAGCAAGTATCTCTTGGCATGACAAGATACAGCTGTCAACCAGACGAGAATATGATATGATAAAACGGTTGAAATAAATGGTAAATTAGGGGTGTATGTATGAAAAAGAAATTGTTAGGCGCAGCAGCAGTCGCAAGTGTATTTACGTTAGCAGCATGTGGATCAAATGACGAAGCCGTCATCAATTACAAAGGTGGCGAAGTCAACAAGGCTGACGTCCAAGAAGAAGCATACGAAAAAGCTGGTGCTCAAATCGCCTTCCAGCAAACGATGAACAAATTGCTTGAGAAGAAATACGGCAAAGAAGTCACGGATAAAGAAGTCGAAGCAGAAGTCAAGAAGACCAAAGACCAGTTCCCGGATAAAGAGCAGTTCAGTACAACATTGAAATCTGCTGGAATCAAGAACGAAAAAGAATTCGAGAAAGTTCTTCGCACACAAATGCTCTTAACGGAAGCAAAATCTGCGAAATCAAAAGTAACAGATAAAGAAATCCAAGAGCGTTTTGACCAAGAAAAAGTCGAAGTCAAAGCAAGCCATATCCTCGTTGCGAAAGAGTCAGAAGCAAAAGACATCAAAAAACAATTGGATGACGGCGCGGACTTCGCGAAACTCGCAAAAGAGAAATCAACAGATACAGGTAGCGGTACAAAAGGTGGAGACCTTGGATACTTCACAAAAGGTAAAATGGTCAAGGAATTCGAAGATTATGCGTTCAAGGATGGCGTTGAAGGTAAAATCTCCGATCCAATCAAAACACAATTCGGTTACCACATCATTAAAGTAGTCGATCGTAAAGAAAAGAAAGACTTTACACTTGATAAAGAAAAATCACGCATCAAAAAAGCACTTGCTGAAGAAAAAGCAGCACAAGTCAACCCGAACGATATCTACCGTTCACTCATGAAAGAATACGATGTTAAAATCGAAAACAAAGACTTCAAGGATGCTTTTGATTTAGATAAACAAGAACAACAACAAATGCAACAACAAATGATGCAACAACAACAGCAGTAATCAAAAAAGGAAGCCGCGAAGGCTTCCTTTTTTCATATCGTTTTTCATATCTTGAATAGTTAACGAACCGTCCGGATCGGTGCCCGTTCGTATTGTTTCGGCAAGGCGACCGTGTCTCCTAGTTCGGCTGCCGCATGGTAGACCCAGTAAGGTTGGCGAAGTAGTTCACGTGCGAGCAGGACAATATCTGCTCGACCGTTACGGACGATTTCTTCTGCATGGGCAGCTGTCGTGATCAATCCAACCGCGCCTGTTGCAATACCCGTCTCTCGTTTCAACTCTTCCGCATAGCTCACTTGATAGCCTGGATACACTTCCGGTACGGCATTAGCGACGACAGCACCTGAACTACAGTCGAGTAAATCGATGTGACGTGCAGCTAGTTCTTTTGCGAGTGGAATATAATCCGTCGCCGTCATTCCCCCTGTTGCGTGATCCGCTGCTGAAATCCGGACCCAAATCGAGAGCTTGGAAACGGCTTGAATGCCATCAATGATCTCTAGCAACAAGTGCATCCGATTTTCAATCGAACCACCGTATTGGTCCTCACGAACGTTTGATAACGGAGAGAGGAACGTGTTCAATAAGTAACCATGAGCCCCATGAATTTCAATGAAATCGTACCCTGCTCGTTCCGCACGCAGTGCTGCATCGATGAACTGTTGTTTGATCGTCGCGATTTCCTCAAGCGTTAATGCTCGTGGATGTGTATACGTATCATCAAACGGTAAAGCACTCGGTGCAAGGGGTGGTTCTGCCGTCGTGCTTTTGCGCCCGGCATGGGCCAGTTGAATGCCTGCTTTGGCACCCGCTGCTTTGACTTGCTCTGCGATCCGTTGTAAGCCTTCGATATGCGCATCTGACCAAATTCCAAGATCACCGGCTGAAATGCGACCGTCTGGCGTAACAGCACTCGCTTCTAAGATGACGCCACCGACACCACCCATCGCACGGGTTGCATAGTGCGTGACATGCCAATCCGTAACGAGTCCATCTTCTTTTGCACTGTACATACACATCGGCGCCATGATGACCCGATTTCGGAATGTCAACGCTCCGAGTTGAACCGTATCAAACAACTTCGTCTTCATCTTTTTCCCCCTTATAGCTTCTATAGCTTCGGACGGTAAAAAGCACGATTATCTAGTGCGAATGATCGTTCCGAGAACTGTCCTGGCTCGACATATTCAAGGAGACGATCCATCATCGTCATCCGTGCATCAAGGTTATCGATCAAGAACAAGACTTCTGCCTCGCGCATCTGTGGTGCGACAGCAGAACCCCATTCCGGTCGTCCGTGATGACTTAAGACGAGATGTTGCAAGACCGTCAGTACTTCTGCGTCAATTTGTAATTCTGCTCCGACTTTTTCAAGTTCCGCTACCATCATCGTAATATGACCGACGAGTTTACCAGGCAACGTATATTCCGGTGCAACCGGATCGGATAACTCCTTGATTTTCGCATAATCGTGCAGAATGATGCCACTGATTAGCACGTCACGGTTTAAGGTCGGATAGAGTTGAGCGATTTGATCCGCTAGACGCAACATGGAAAGGACGTGGTATGACAGCCCCGAGTAAAAAGCATGATGGTTCTTGACCGCTGCCGGATGCGTGAAATAGGCGTCAAATCGTGAAGTAATCAAATGTTTAACGAGCTTTTTCATATCACTGTTCTGAATCGATTCTACGAACGCGAGTACTTCCGTCTCGATCTGCTCTCGCGGAATCGGTGCGGATTGGACGTAGTCCTCGACATTCGTCTCCTCTAGGACCGTGATTTGTTTGAGCTTGAGTTGTGTCCGTCCCCGATAGTCCATGACTTCTCCAGCAGCATGGACGATTGATTTCGGCGCATATTTTTCAAGATCACTCGTATCCCACATCTTCGTCTCGATTTCGCCTGTCTTATCCGTCAAGATGAGCGTCAAGTATGGTTTCCCATTTGCTGCAATTCCTTTGACTGCTTGCTTGATCATCGCTCGTTGATCGAGCGTTTCTCCAACTGCTAATTTACCGATTCCTTTCATACTTGAAACACGTCCTTTATCTGTAAAATAGGTGTCTTTTTTATATTCCATTGACTACACTTAAGGCATATACTATTTCATTCTACTATATGGGAGTCATGAACATGGAACTGGAACCTCAATTTAATTGGTCCCGCTATCTCGATTTAGCTGACTATGAACAAACCTTTCCGACGGCTGCCGTCGACCAATCAGAAATGGACTGGGTCACACAGTTGCGATCGAAAGACATGAACTTCACCCGCTCGGAAAAAGGGGTTCTCTATGGCGCTGTCGTCACCTGGCAGAATCCTGTCGACAAAACTGACCGCCGCTCGATTTGCTTTTACGTAACGAAAGAAAAACTCATCACAATCGGATTGTCGGATTCAATCGTGTCCCTGGTCGCTCCCTATTCTCCCGCGCATCCCTTTGCGGCTTTTTATACGATTCTTGCTTTACAGCTGAACACGTATTTTGCCGGTATCGATCAGTTTGAGACGGAACTGTTCTCAAGACAAGATGAACTGCGCGGTAGCATCAATGAAGATTCACTCGATAGCATCTTCGCTTTACGCGACACGATCGAGAACTGGTCCGATTTAATCGTTCCGTTTCAAGAGCTCGTCATGGCTGGCGAAGAATCATTTCTCGATGAGGACGCGTATCTCGAGGATCTCTCGTTGAAACTAGCTACGAAACGTGTCCGCCGTCTGTTGATGCTCATCGAACATTATCAAAAAGACATTGAGGTCCTGCTCGACTTATCGACGACCGTCTCGAACTTCCGTGGAAACGAAATCATGAAGGCATTAACGATCTTTACTGCCGTCGCGACACCAACGATGGCCCTCGGTGCGATTTGGGGGATGAACTTTAAAATCATGCCGGAATTAGAATGGAAATACGGTTACGCCCTATCCCTAGGACTGATCTTTCTCTCGACCGGTGGCATCTTCTACTGGATGCGCTGGCGCGGATGGTTAGGCGCTCTTGTTCGGATGCCAAAGAACAGTCGACCAAAAAAATAGATATCAGAACATAAGTTCGTTATACTAATTGTATCATATCTACTGAA
>NZ_DGYQ01000038.1:0-23582 GCF_002396765.1 Exiguobacterium sp. UBA5002 | reverse complement strand
TGTATCATATCTACTGAAAGGAGACGCTTGTCCGATGGAACGAAAAATCATTCATATTGATATGGACGCCTTTTACGCTTCCGTCGAGCAACGCGATCGTCCTCGATTAAAAGGTGTTCCTGTCGTCGTCGGTGGACCACCTCATGCACGCGGTGTCGTAGCGACCTGTTCCTATGAAGCACGGAAATACGGGATTCATAGCGCGATGCCGTCACGACGCGCTTTTCAGCTCTGCCCTCGTGCGGTCTTCATTCGTCCCCGCTTTGACGTCTACCGGGCTGTCAGTGCGCAAATTATGGCGCTTTTCCGAGAAGTGACACCGCTCGTCGAGCCTCTCTCGCTTGATGAAGCGTACCTCGACGTCACGGAAAATTATTTTGATCAAAAAAGTGCGACCTATATCGCGCAATATGTTCTTCAGCAAATTAAAGAACGGACAGGTCTGACAGCCTCTGCTGGTGTTTCGAACTCTAAGCTCGTCGCGAAGGTCGCTTCCGGATACGAGAAGCCGAACGGGTTGACGGTCGTTCCTCCAGAGGACGTCATCAGTTTCTTGTCTCCATTAAAAATTGGAGATTTACATGGCGTCGGAAAAGTCACGGAACAAGCGTTACGAAAACAAGGAATTGAAACCGTCGCAGATGTCCAAGCAATGCCGGTCGAACAATTACGAGCATTGCTCGGACGCGATCGCGGAACGGAACTGCATGCAATGGCGCATGGCATCGATGAACGTCCCGTTCGTCCGGAACGCGAGCGAAAATCAATCGGTTCTGAGACGACCTTCGAAGAAGATACGGAGGATATCGATACGATATTCGAGACGTTGATTCGAGAATCAAAATCCGTCATTGCGAGTCTTCAAAAAAAAGAACTCGTCTGCCGAACGATCACGATCAAGTGGAAGACCGATACATTCCAGTCACGTTCGAAACGGCATACATTTTCAGAAGAGACGGCGGACGAAGAACGATTACTTGAGGAAACAACGAAACTCTTCAATGGCATCACCTTCGACGGACCGATCCGCTTGATTGGTATGACGGTCAGTCACCTGACTACTCCTCCCGCTGCGCGACAGTTGACGTGGCAAGACTTAGACTTGCGCTTGTAAAATGAATGGTTATTCACTATACTAAATACAAGACCGATCAGACAAGGGAGGAACAAGTATGCAGTATACGATTACAGTCTTTTCAGATCGTGGTGAAACGTTACTCGATGACGTTTTTGAAGCAGAAACTGATGGACAAGCTCGAGAAGAAGGGATTCGGCGTCTCAATGAGAGTGGGTACGCTCATCATGCCGCTCGCGTCACACGTTCAGGTCGTTTGATTCATTTCGAGCGCGCTTACTTGCCACGAATCGTTCCTGCTTCCTCTTGAGCCATACAAAAAAGGAAGACGGCCATAATGGCGCGTCTTCCTTTTTGATGACTTATTGAACGTCGTCTTGTTGCTCCATCATTGGCGCGTAGAGTTCTTCTAACGGCTTCATGATGATTTGTGTGACTTCTGTCAACATCGTGTGCATCCGTTGCTCTTCTTGCATCAGCTGACTGATTAATGGGTTGTTTTGTACTTCGAGCATCTTTGTTTGAGCAGACGCCATATCGTCTGGTGTGATTTCTTCACCTTGCATCTGTTTTTGTTGTAATTCGAGTTGGATGTTACGGAACGATGCGAACAATTCGTTTGATTCCGGATCCGCGTTAACTTGCGTGTACAAGTCTTTTAATGTCGTGTACTCCGAAGTTTCACGTAATGCACGCTCCAGTGTGTACGCGTGATCGTATAAGTTTGTTTCTGCCATGAGTAAAACCTCCAATTTGTTTAGACGAGATAAAGCCCCGCCTGTATCAATCCAATTAAACCACCTAACAACCCTCCAAGCCAAGTGATAGCCCGGAATTCCCGTTTGGAAATCGATAAGACGATTTCCTCGAGATATGCAGTATCCAGCAAACCTACCTCTTCTCGAACAATCGTTTCGAGATCGAGTGTCTGCAAGATTTGCCCGATTTGATTCGTCGTCCGTTCGAATAGATGATCGATGACGACAGGGACATGTTGCTCGAGTAATTGTGCTTCGAGTGGATTCAACCAGATGCGTAATGGTGTAGCAAGCATCGATTCAATCGGTAAACGCGCCAAGACTTGTTCTTTGACGGTCTGTCGAATCCGTGACTCCGTCTCTTCTGTCATATAAGACGACAGTGGACGATCCAGTCCCTTTTGCCATTCCTGACGTAATAAGGCAAGGATGAACTGAGACGTCGACTCTGATTGAAGTACCCGTTTCAGCTCCGGCTGAATCATATCAACGACGTTGACGTTCGCGAGCAACATCCCGAACATCCCACCTCCGAGACGCTGTTGGATGAAACGAGCAACCGTTTCCTCGAGTTGTAGACGTCCTTCTGGTCCATCAAAATATTCCTCTGCTTGGTGCAATACGGATGTGACGAGTCTTGGCATGACCTCCTCGATTTTTTGTTCTCCGGCTTCCCCGATTAACTCGCGTACGGATTTTTTACGCCATTTACCCATGAGGAGCGAAAACTCCTGCTCCAAGTGATAACTGATTTTCCCTTGGATCCGTTGTTTGGGTTCGTCGATGAAGCGACTAATCCACGCTTCCGTCGTCTCTTCCGAGCGTGTCCATTTCACGACTTCTTGTTCGACAAGTCGCGTGACGGCTCCACGAACAGCTGGTGATGCGAGACGTTTCCCGATCCCTTCTGGCGTCAAAAGATGCTTGACGACCGTCCGTCCGAGATTCGCTGCCAGTTCATCCCGCCGTTTAGGAATCAGACCCGGCGTAAAGGGTACGCGAAATTTTCCGATGTATTTCGGTTCAAGTGGTCGAAATAACATCCGAATCGCTAGATGATTCGTGACTGTGCCAATCAGGGCACCAATGACAATGATTCCGACAAGTTTCAATACGAGTAAAAACGTATCTGACATAAGTTATCATTCCTTCCGATTTTCGACTTATGGTAAAGTCGAGATAGTTATGTACGATTTAGGAGTGATGCCGTGTGTTACGACAACTGATGACTGTATTCAATGACCAGCTTACGACCGATCCGAATGTATATTGCCAGGAACAGTATAGCGTATATCGCCTTGAAGATGGACTCTGTTTTGGAATCAAGGCGACCGCCATCTCTGACCGCGAACAACAACTGCTTGATGTATTCGCTGAACGCATCATTACGACGTCGCGATCTGATATCGATTTATGGCGAGAGCGTATCCAATCTGCTCATGCCCTCGAAGATCAGTCGTTCCGACTTGTCCACTTTTTGTTCAATCCAACCGATGAACGGACAAGTGAAGAAATTCAACAATTGCTCTCCTCTTTCTTTTCGCAGACGAGCATCCTTATTCCTTTTAGCACACACCGCTTCACGGTCGTTGAACGCGAAGAGTTTGTCATCGAGTCCGAACTATCCGATTTATTTTTAGCATTACAATCTGATTTTGTACTAGACGGTAAGGTATTGCTTGGTCAACAACGTGCTGCAGGTGATATCGCCGTTCAGTTCCAACTTGAACAAGCAGCGCTTGCTTTCGTTCCTTCGATGCAAATCGAACGTTTCTTGCCTGCCATGATCCGTCTTGCAAGTCTAGATGATCGGCATCGCGCGACACTCGTCGATCAGTTCATCCGTTCCCTCGAGCCAGAGTCTCGTGAGACGATCCTTGCTTTTTGTCGAGCTAATTTGAACGTCTCTCTGACAGCAAAACATCTATTCTTACATCGAAATAGCCTCCAGTATCGACTCGACCGGTTGACGGAGCAGACTGGAATCGATGTTCGCTCATTTGAAGGTGCTACTTTCCTCTATACCTTACTTCTTGTAGCATGATGCCTAATTGAAAACGTTTGCATTTAGTCAGGTTGTCCATAGGCAGACTCCCTGACTTCTTTTATACTAAATCTTGTAAGCGTTATTATTTCATCATTTACATTAGGGGGAACTACACATGGCTGAAATTCGTCTTGAACATATCGATAAAATCTACTCAGGTGATGCAAAAGCGGTTGATGACTTCAACCTTCACATTAAAGATAAAGAATTCATCGTCTTCGTCGGACCATCAGGTTGCGGTAAATCAACGACGCTCCGGATGATCGCTGGGCTCGAAGAAATCTCAGGTGGGGATTTCATCATCGACGGTAAACGCATGAACGATGTAGCGCCAAAAGATCGCGATATCGCGATGGTCTTCCAAAACTACGCGCTGTATCCACACATGAACGTCTTCGATAACATGGCGTTCGGATTAAAGCTTCGGAAGTTCCCGAAAGATGAAATCAAACAACGCGTCGATAACGCAGCTCGTATCCTTGGTCTTGAAGAATATCTCGAGCGGAAGCCAAAAGCACTTTCTGGTGGTCAGCGTCAACGGGTAGCGATTGGTCGCGCCATCGTTCGTGATGCTAAAGTCTTCTTGATGGATGAGCCGCTCTCGAACTTAGATGCTAAATTGCGGGTACAAATGCGTAAGGAAATCATTCAGTTACACAAACGTCTTGAGACGACGACGATTTACGTTACGCACGATCAGACGGAAGCGATGACGCTTGCGACACGAATCGTCATCATGAAAGCGGGTATCATTCAACAAGTCGGTACGCCGAAAGAAGTCTATGATCACCCGGATAACATGTTCGTCGCCGGATTCATCGGTTCACCATCGATGAACTTCTTGACAGGTAAATTAGCAGAAGACGGTCTCTTCCACGTTTCAGGAACAGAAGAGAAGTTCGAAGTACCAGAAGGGAAAATGAAAGTTCTCCGTGACCGTGGTTACACGAACAAGGATCTCGTCCTCGGAATTCGCCCAGAAGACATCCATGCGGAATTGATCTACCAAGATACGAAAACAGCACACCGCTTCCCAGCACATATCGAAGTCTCCGAATTGATGGGTGCAGAGTCTTACCTCTACTCAAAAGTCGGGCAACAAGCGTTCACGGCACGTGTTGATTCTCGTTCACACGTCGAGATGGGATCGCAGCTTGATCTTTTCTTTGATATGACAAAAGCACACTTCTTCGATGCTTCAACAGAAGCAACGATCCGTTAATCGCATCATTAATCAGTTCCGATGTTTCAGACTGTCCTTTTAAGGGCAGTCTTTTTTATTGACAGACGTTCCTGTAACTTTGTATGATACTGCTTGTAGCTTAAAATTAATCCTATTCGAAAACTAGGAATTGAAATCATTCATTTATAAAGGAGAGAGCGCTATGAAACACGGTTTGAAATTAGCTGTAGCAGCATTATCGACAGCGGGGGTGCTTGCAGCATGCGGCGCTTCGAACGACAACGCAGGTTCTGATAAAGAGTCAAAAGTTATTACAGTCGGTACAGAAGCAACGTACCCACCTTTCACGTATAAAGAAAAAGGAAAATTGACAGGTTATGACGTAGACGTCATGAACGAAGTCGCAAAACGTGCCGGCTATAAAGTCGATTACAAAGCGATGGACTTCAAAGGACTCATCCCAGCACTCGATTCAAAACGGATCGATGTGATCGCGAACCAAATGGGAATCACGCCTGAGCGCCAAGAAAAATACGCTTTCTCTGATGCGTATACGGTCTCTGGTTCAACGATCATCGTCAACAATAAAACGAACGACATCAAAACACTCGACGACTTAAAAGGAAAGACAGTCGGTTCGACACAAGGTTCACTTTATGCCAAAACGGCTGAAGAAGCTGGCGCGAAAGTGAAGTACTACAAAGGTGCGAACCAAGTCTTAAAAGATCTTGAAGCAGGTCGTGTTGATGCTGCTATGAACGATCGTCTCTTCGTTTTAACGGAGCTGAAAAAAGCAGGCTATAAAGTCAAAGCGGTCGGTGAGACGTTCGATAAGAACGAATCAGGCTTCATGATGGCGAAAAACAGCAAGTATACAGAAGACTTTAATAAAGCACTCGCTGAGATGCAAGAAGACGGCACTCTTGCAAAAATCGGTGAGAAGTATTTCAACGAGGATATCAGTAAGTGAGTGAATTACTGACGATCGTCCGGGATAACTCGGACGTCTACGCAAAGGCGATTGGTACGACCCTTCTAGCAAGTGGTCTCGCCATCGTCTTTGCGCTTATTCTCGGGTTGATTCTTGCCGTCATGCGTGATAGCCGTCTTGCCGTCTTTAGCGGTTTTGCACGTTTATACGTCTCCTTCTTCCGAGGAACACCATTGCTGTTACAAATCCTGATTTTATACAATGGTCTCGTTGTCCTTCAATTGACTGGATTCCAAGCTCTCGCTTTCGGCTTATCGCTTCACTTTTCTGCGTATATCTCAGAATCGTTCCGAGCTGCCATCTCCTCTGTCGATCGTGGACAATGGGAAGCCGCTGATTCGCTCGGTATTCCGCGTCGTAAGACATTCAAGGACGTCATCTTGCCGCAAGCACTATCTCGGGCGATTCCACCGCTTTCAAACTCTGTCATCGATATCATCAAATCGACATCACTCGGTACGATTGTTGCTGTCGAAGAATTGACATACGTCTCTGACCAGATTTCAGCTACGACGTATCTCGTCATGCCGTTGCTGCTATTCTCAGCTGCGATTTACTGGATCATGTCAACGCTCATTCAAAGTGTTCAACATCGCTTAGAGGCACGATTCAGCATTCCAGAATGAATTTTCCACACTTGGAACCGTCAGGATTTCAAGTGTGTTTTTTTAGATTTTTTTAGGTTTAGCACTAGGCAATCCGGGAATAATCAAGTATACTAATAAAAATCAGAATTATCTGACAAATTATAAAGGAGCGTGGCCGAGATGAAACAAGTAATTGAAGCTTTCCGTAGACAAGATGCAGAGCAGCGAATTCCAGTGCTACGTCTCGAAATCGATTATGAGCTCAGTACGCTCTTCGATGCGATTCAAGCCAATGACCAAGCTGCCGTTTCAGCAAGTAAAGATCGTTTAGATAAATATCGTCAGGAGATGCTTCGCTTAGAAGCTTAACCTCATAGATCCCCCATCTCTCCTCCCCCTTGAGATGGGGCTTTTTTTGTTTACTTTTTGACATATGTTCTATACGTAAGCGAAAGAAAGGATCGCTTCCGGATGATATATCGGAAACGATCCTCTCACTTTATTTCGCTAACGGACAATTTACGCATTGATCCGCTTCTATCTCAAAATCAATTAATCGACGTCACGACCACGTGATGCCTTCAAAATCTCAAACCACTGTTCGCGTGTCAACGACAATTTCGTCGAACGAACCGCAGATTCGATGCGTTCAATCTTACCAGAACCAACGATTGGCATGATACGTGCTGGATGTTTGAGCAACCATGCATATGCGACTTCGTCGATTTCTTCTGCCCCGATCGTCTCTGCGATCTCCGCTAATTTTTCGCGTAACGGTGCATATTGCTCGTCCTTGAAGAGACGACCGCCCGCAAGCGGACTCCATGCCATCAACGGCATCTCATTTTCATGACAGAGATCAACGGATCCGTCCTCGAAATGTTTCAGTTCCGAAACCGACAACTCGAGTTGGTTCGTCACGAGCATGAATGGTAAGCGCGACTGAATGAGACTTTGTTGCGCAGGTGTATGGTTCGAGAGACCGAATGTCCGTACCTTTCCTGCGTCCTTCAACTCTACGAACGCTTCAGCAATCTCGTTCGGGTCCATCAACGGATCTGGACGGTGAATCAACAACGTATCCACGTACTCGACACCGAGTTCTTGAAGAGAACGGTTGACTTGTTTGATGATATGCTCTTTCGTCGTATCGTAGAATGACAACGACTGATCCGAGAAATGATTCCCTTTCATCTTGATGCCCGTCTTCGTAATGATCTCCATTCGGTCACGTAACTCCGGTTTTAAAGCAAGCGCTTCTCCGAATAAGCGTTCATTCGTGTAATCGCCATAGATATCTGCGTGATCAAACGTCGTAATTCCTAAAGCAAGGCATGCTTCAATCAATTCGAGCCGCTCTTCCTTCGTCATCTCCCATTCATTCAATCGCCATAAGCCGTGAATGATGCGTGAGAATGATAAATCTTCTGTTAGTTGAATCCGTTCCATCTGTCTTCTAACTCCTCTATCATATAAACTCTATCTCGTTTACTGTATCTTAAAATGGTACCGGTTGCACGAATTTCACTTTTTGATGCTCTCAGACAAAAAACAGGACCCCGTCGATGACGTGATCCTGCATGGAACTTATTGAATTTGTTCGACTTCTTGCATGACTTCATCTTCGATCTGCTGACGTTTCCGTGTCGTCTCAGCAGCATCTGGTGACGTGACGCTGAAGTAGAATTTGATTTTTGGTTCCGTACCCGATGGACGAAGGCAGAACCATGATCCATCGCTAAGCGTAAACTTCAGTACGTTGGATTTTGGCAAGTTGATCGGTGAAGGTTGATGTGTCTTCAAATCGTGGGCGATACTCGCATCATAGTCCTCGAATAAGACGACCTGTTCTCCAGCCACTTGTTTTGGCGGATTCTCACGGAACGTATCCATGATACGACCGATCTGTGCCACGCCATCCTTCCCTTTGAGTGTCAGAGAGCGAAGTGACTCTTCAAAGTACCCGAACTGCTCGTAAATCGCCTGTAATGCCTCATAGAGCGTCCGTCCTTCTTTCTTATGGTACGCAGCCATCTCAGCAGCTAACAAGCACGCTTGGACGGCATCCTTGTCTCGGCAGAAGTCACCGATAAGGTAACCATAGCTCTCCTCGTATCCGAAGAGATACTCATATTGACCCGATGCGTTATATTGTTTGATTTTTTCCCCGATGAACTTAAAGCCTGTCAATGTATTCTCGACGTGGAGATCATAGTGACGTGCGATCAACGCGCCGAGTTCCGACGTAACGATCGTCTTCGCGACGAATCCGTTCGCTGGCAGTGTTCCTTGCGCCGCTTTTTGTGAAAGGATGTAGTCGAGCAATAACGCTCCCGTCTGATTCCCTGTCAGGACTGTCCATTCTCCGTCTGCATCACGTGTTGCGACTCCGACACGGTCGGCATCGGGATCCGTCGCAATCAAGATGTCGGCATCTGTCCGGTCACCATATTCGATCGCCAGTTTAAAGGCAGCATGTTCTTCCGGGTTCGGCGACGTCACGGTCGGGAACGCACCGTCTGGTTCCGCTTGCTCCTTAACGACTGTCACGTGTTCGAATCCATACCGTTTCAAGCCTTCTGTTACCGGCACAAGACCTGTTCCGTGAAGTGGTGTGAAGACGATTTTAAGTGGATCCGCTAATTCCGATTGAATCGAAGGTAAGACACGAATCGTTTGTAATTTTTCTTGATACGCCTCGTCGAGCTCTTCTCCGACACGGACGATCAAACCGTTCGCGCGAAGGACTTCTTCTTGCTCCAGTTCAATCGATAGCTCATCTTCGATTTGGCTGACGTACGAAACGAGTTCATCTGCCTCTTTTGGCGGAAGTTGTCCACCGTCATCTCCATATACTTTGTAGCCATTGTACTCTGGTGGGTTGTGACTCGCCGTAATGACGATCCCGCCCGACGCTTGTAAAGACCGAACCGCAAACGAAAGTTCCGGTGTCGGACGTAGACCGTCGAACAGATACGCTTTGATGCCGTTGCTTGCGAGCGTCCGTGCCGCCTCTAGGGCAAATTCTGGTGAGAAATGGCGTGAATCGTGTGCGATGACGATTCCTTTTGCTGCCGCTTCTTCCCCCGACGCCTTAATGAATGCCGCGAACCCTTGTGATGCTTTTCGGACCGTATATACGTTCATCCGGTTCGTCCCGACACCGATTTCCCCACGCATACCACCTGTTCCGAACTCGAGTTCTTTATAAAATGCTTCTTCAGCTGCTTTTTCATCCGTTGCTAACGTGACTAACTCTTCTTTTAATGTACTGTCTAAATCAGCGAACTGATTCCATTTTTGATAGGTTTCTTTCCATGACATGGTAAATCGACTCCTTTTTAAATGAGGGTAAGACTTGCGATGATGCGATACCTTTCATATGATTAACACTAGAAAGGGTAAGGTGATGAGGCATGTTTCCTACGATTCAAATGGCAGATCTTCAACAGCTCGTCCGAACGGATCAGATTCGCTGGTTTGACTGCCGATATGACTTGCAACAACCTGAATATGGACGAAATGCTTTTTTGGAACAACACGTCGAAGGTGCACAGCACCTGGATTTAACGACTGACCTTTCCGGTCCCATCGATGAAGTCGGCGGTCGGCATCCGCTTCCTTCAAAAGAAGCGTGGCAACACACACTGGAACAGCATGGTGTGACACCGGAAGACTTCGTCGTCTTGTATGACGATGGTTTTCCGTATGCCGCTCGTGCCTGGTGGTTATTTAAATGGATCGGACATGAGCGTGTCGTCGTCCTTGAGGGCGGATTCTCCTCTTACCTAGCGTTCGATCTTCCGGTCACGGACGACGTCCCTACTTATGAACCGTCCCAGTACGCGCCTCGTTTTCAAGATGAGATGCTTGTCTCATTCGAAGAGCTAAAGCATCAGCTGACAGAAACGATGATCATCGATTCCCGTGCACCCAATCGATACCGTGGAGAAATCGAACCACTCGATCACGTCGCCGGTCACATTCCAGGTGCCGTGAATTGTTTCTTCGAACAAGCACTCTCACCAGATGGTCGCTTACGGGACGCGGAAGATTTGAAAGAATTGTACGCCGACATCCTACCGGTCACAGCCCCTATCCTTTATTGTGGAAGTGGCGTGACAGCGTGTGTAAATGTCATTGCTCTCCATTCACTTGGGAAAACCGATGTCCGGCTTTACGCCGGCTCTTATAGTGATTGGGTCAGCCGTGGTGAAGATGTCTCCCGTTCGTAAGCATCAGACACTGACAGAAACATCTGTCAGTGTCTTTTTGTTCAGAGTTGAATCGGTTTGATGTTCCAGATCGCATTCGCATACTCTTTAATCGTTCGGTCACTTGAGAACACACCTGACCGTGCAATATTAAGAATGACGCGTTTATACCATTCTTCTGGTTGCTGATACATCCGATCGATTCGTTCTTGCGCTTGTTGATACGACATGAAGTCTTTCAGGATCAGATACTCATCATTATACGTCAATAATGAATCGTAAATCGCTTGGAATTCACCTGGAGCAAATAATGTTCCATCGACGAGACTGTCGATGATCCGTCGTAGCTCGGGTTGGGCACTGTATTGATCGTATGCACTGTAACCGCCGTATTGTTTATAATTCATGACTTCTTGTGGTGTTAAGCCGAAGATGAAGATGTTCGCATCCCCGACCTCGTCTCGAATTTCGATGTTCGCTCCGTCGAGCGTTCCGATCGTCAAGGCGCCATTCATCATGAATTTCATGTTGCCGGTTCCAGAGGCTTCATAACTTGCAGTCGAAATCTGTTCACTGACGTCACTTGCCGGGAAAATCTTCTCAGCAAGCGATACACGATAGTTTTCTAGGAAGACGACTTTCAAGTATGGACTGACGTCTGGATCCTGATTGATCAAGCGAGCTAACGCATTGATATAACGAATGACTTCTTTTGCATAATGATAGCCTGGCGCCGCCTTTGCACCAAAGATGAATGTCCTCGGTGTCATCGTGAAGGAACGGTCCTCCTTCAGACGATAGTAGAGCGAATGAATGTGTAATGCATTCAAGAGTTGACGTTTGTACGCATGCAATCGCTTGACTTGAACATCAAAAATCGAGGTTGGGTCCACGACGATACCGGTTTCTTTTTCAATGAGCAACGCTAATTCTTCTTTGCGCTGAAGTTTGATCTCGGCGATGTCCTTCTGTAATGCTGAATCCTCTGCCCATTTCGTCAACTTTTGCAAATCAGACGGATGCTGAATCCAACTATCCCCGATTGCTTCCGTCACACGATTTGCCAGTGCTGGGTTTGATGAGAGGAACCAGCGACGATGTGTAATTCCGTTCGTCTTATTATTAAAGCGAAGCGGAAACATCTCATAAAATAGGCGCATCTCACGCTGCTTCAGAATCTCAGTATGAATCTGAGCGACACCATTCGTCGAATGCGTGCCGACAACAGCCAGATTCGCCATGTTGATCCGGTCATCCGCGATGATGGCGATATCTCGCATATGCGCTTCCATGTGTGGATAGTTCGCAAGCACATCCTTACAGAAGCGTCGGTTGATTTCCTCGATGATGAGGTAGATGCGCGGTAACAAGCGACGGAACAAATCGATCGGCCAGCGCTCGAGTGCTTCTGACAGTAACGTGTGGTTCGTAAACGACATGACACTCTTCGTGATCCGCCATGCTTCTTCCCATCCAAATCCTTCTTCATCGATAAGGATCCGCATTAACTCCGGAATCGCGACGACCGGATGCGTATCATTAATATGGATGGCGATATGATTTCCGAGTTGCTTCAGTGAATGATTTCGTTTTTTAAAGGACGTCAAGATACTCCGTAATCCAGCAGAAACGAAGAAGTATTGTTGCTTCAGACGCAACTCTTTTCCTTCATAGGTCGTATCATCCGGATACAAGAACTCGGAAATCGTCTGAATCGATTGTTTATGTGCCAGTAAATCTTTATAGTTCCCACGGTATTGGCTAAGTAATTCATCATCATCAAGTGGAGACTCAGCACTCCAGAGTCGCAAGTTATTGACGACCTTGTTTTGATAACCGATGATCGGCATGTCGTACGGAACAGCACGAACGATTTCAGCCGGTTCATGATGGACGCGATACCCATCACCGACTTCTTCAAGCCAAACATGTCCACCGAATGGAACATCGACCGCTTTATCGGAACGTCTGATTTCCCACATGTTCCCGTTCTTCAGCCAGTTATCCGGTAATTCGACTTGATAACCATCGATGATTTTTTGCTTGAAGAGACCATACTGATACCGGATTCCGTTCCCGTGTCCAGGAAGACCGAGCGCAGCAAGGGAATCAAGGAAACACGCCGCGAGACGTCCGAGACCCCCGTTCCCAAGTCCAGGTTCCGGCTCTTCTTCCGTCAAATCACTGAGCTGATATCCGAGTTCTTCAAGTCCCCGCTCGACATCCTTTAAGACATCAAGACTCAATAGATTGTTATGCAGGAAACGTCCGAGTAAAAACTCGAGTGAGAAGTAATAGACTTGCTTACTTTTTTTATGGATATATGTTTCCTTCGTCCGTAACCAATCGGTCGTGACCGTCTCGCGTACCAGATAGGCAAGTGTCTGATAAATATCGTTTTCTGTTGCTTCCGTTATTGCCTTGCCATGCATCGAAACGAATCGTTCCGTAAACCTCTCCTTGAACTTCTCTTTATCTTTGAACATGACGTAACCCCTTTTCCCAGTGATACGATCAAGTGGCGGACGGTGCAATCAAACGATATAACGCCAAGTATTCGTCGGCTGAACGCAACCAACTGAAGTCCTCATTCATCGCTGTCTCAATCAAATGATCAAAGACTGGTCGATCATGATACACCTCAATCGTACGTTTAATCGCTTCTAAAAACTCATGTGCATTATAATTCGCGAACGAGAATCCATTTCCTTCTAATGTGAACTGATTGAACGGTTTGACCGTATCACGGAGCCCACCTGTTTCCCGAACGACCGGTAAACAGCCATACTTCATCGAAATCAACTGACTGAGACCACACGGTTCAAAACGCGATGGCATCAAGAAGGCATCACTGCCCGCGTAGATTCGTTGTGCGAGACCAACGTCAAATCCGATATAAGAAGCGATTTTGTCTGGACGAATCGATGTCGCATGATGGAACAATCCTTCATATTCCGCTTCACCCGATCCGAGAATGATGAACTGCGCATCGAGTTCGAACAAGTCTGGTAAGATATGCGCGAGTAAATCGATTCCCTTTTGGTCGACAAGACGAGATACGAAACCGAACAATGGTACGTCCGGATTGATTGGGAGACCTAGTTCCTCTTGTAAAGCCGCCTTGTTTTTTGCTTTTCCTTCCGTGACGGTATCAACGGAATACGTCTCAACGAGATGCGTATCATGCGCAGGATCAAATTGACGATAGTCGATCCCGTTCAAGATGCCACGCACGTCAACAGCACGATGTTGTAAGACTGGCTCAAGCGTCTCACCGTAATAAGGATCCATGATCTCATCACGGTACGATGGGCTGACTGTCGTGATTTGATTGGAGTGGACGAGTCCTGCCTTCATGTAATTGACGAGTCCGTTATGAGCGATCCCATCCGCTGTGAAATGTTCATGACTCAAGCCAAGTAAGTCACCAAGCACTTCCTCTGGGAAGACACCTTGGTATTGTAGATTGTGAATCGTAAAGACCGTTTTAATGTCTTGATAGCGCTCGAGGTGTTGATAATGGATGCGTAAGAACGCTGGAATCACACCTGTTTGCCAATCGTGACAATGGATGACGTCCGGTACTTCCTTTCGATCCAAATGTTGAATCATCTCAAGGACAGCACGTGAGAAATACGCAAACCGTTCCGCATCATCGTAATGTCCATAAATGACGCCATCCCGTTTGAAGTAGTACTCATTATCGATGAAATAGAACGTCACACCATCTTGTTTCAAACGAAGGACGGCGCCAAATTGCTGGCGCCAACCGACTGGCACGATGAAGTCGAACAAGAACTCCATCTCTGATTTGTATTGTTCCTTGATTTGACCATAATTGGGTAAGACGACTGAAACGTCTGCCCCTTCCTCAGCAAGCGCTAAGGGGAGCGAGCCGACGACGTCAGCTAGCCCCCCTGTCTTGATGAAGGGTGTCGCTTCCGTGGCAGCAAACCATACCTTCATGAATGACATCTCCTTTAAACGATTGTTTGTTTTTTGATGACGATTGGTTCTTCTGCCGTTCCGCGGATGACTTGACCGCGTTTGACAGTGACTTCTTTATCGAGAATCGCGTACTCGACGACCGCGCCTTCTTCAATGACTGATTTTTGCATGATGATCGAGTTCTTGATGCGAGCGTGTTTTCCGACTTTGACACCACGGAACAAGATGCTGTCCGTCGTCGTGCCTTCTAACTTACAGCCGTTTGCGACGAGTGAGTTCTTAATGGCAGAACCCGGTAAGTAACGCGTCGGCGGTTCATGCTTGATTTTCGTATAAACGTGTTGGAAGTCGTTGATTGCTCCCCACTGTTCAAGTAACAGCATGCTTTCACGGTAATACGAACGAAGCGAATGAATGACTTGTGATGTACCACGGTACTCATACCCGTGAACGTGCAAGCGATTGAGCTGCGAACGAATGATGCTTTGAAGTAAATCGTACTCACCACGTGCGATTGCTTCATCGATTAAACGAACAAAGAGATTCTTCGATAGAACGACCGTTTCCATATAGAACGTCTCATCCGTCGGTTGGAACCCTCGTGATCCGATTGCAGTCACGCGATTCTGTTCGCCAAAACGGATCGGACGGCAGTATTTACAAGGCAGCTCACGCTTCGTATAGACGACCGTGATGTCCGCATTCGATTCTTTATGTTCGCGTAACACATCGCGATAATCTACCGCAGATAAAATGTTTGAACCAGAAACGACGACATAGTTTTCCTTACTGCGAAGGAAGAAGTCACGGTGGAGGTGGAAGTTCGATAAGTCTCCACGGAACTCGTTCGCATCTTGTGACAATGCAGGCGGGAAGATGTAGAGTCCACCGTTTGAACGGTCAAGATCCCACTCTTTACCCGATCCAAGATGGTCCATCATTCCACGATATTTCTCGAGCGTAAAAATCCCGATGTTTGCGATATCGTTTTGTACCATGTTCGTTAATGTAAAATCGATCAACCGATAACGTCCTGCAAATGGAACTGCCGCTAAGTTACGATGTTCCGTCAATTCCTTGAAAAAGCCTTCTTCTCCGCTTAAATTGATGACACCTAATAAATCGACCTTCATCCGAATATCCCCCTTATTGAATCGCTTCTTTGATGACTTCGTTCTTCTTGACGATGCTGTCTGCTTCGATGACGAAAACTTCTCCGTCTGGAGAGCCGATCGTTGCACCATCTTCTACGATCACACCGTCTGCTAAGATCGCCCGATGAATCGTGACGTCTCGTCCGATTTTGACATTCGGGAAAATGACTGAGTCTTTGACGAGTGATCCTTCTGCTACGTCGACACCATGGAAGAGAACCGAATGATTGATTTCGCCTTCGATATGGCATCCTTCATTGATGATCGATGTCTCGACTGTCGCAGCATTCCCGATATATTGTGGTTGCTGATTCGGGTTGACCGAATAGACTTTCCAAGAAGGATCATATAAATCAAACTCTGGTTCTGCCGTCAACAAGTCCATATTCGCTTCCCAGAGCGATTGAATCGTTCCGACATCCTTCCAGTATCCTTTAAATTTATATGCACGAATATTAAGGTTTTCAAAGAGCATGTTCGGAATGATGTTCTTACCGAAGTCAAAGCTTGATTCCGCATCGCCAGCATCTTGAATTAAATGACGCTTCAATACATCCCAGTTAAAGACGTAGATTCCCATCGATGCAAGATTCGATTTTGGATTCTGTGGCTTTTCTTCGAATTCATTAATCCGTAGATCATCATCCGTGTTGAGAATTCCGAACCGTGGTGCTTCTTCCCATGGCACTTCACGAACGGAGATCGTCACGTCCGCTCCACCAAGACGATGCTCTTCAATCATCTGTTCATAATCCATTTTATAAATATGATCGCCTGATAAGACAAGTACATAGTCAGGTTCAAATTGGTTGATGTAACTCATGTTTCGATAAATGGCATTTGCTGTTCCTTCGTACCAGTTCTTTCCGTTTTGCGCCTGGTAAGGAGGTAGAATCGTCAAACCACCGTTACGTCGATCTAAATCCCATGCACTCCCGATTCCGAGATAGCGGTTTAATTCAAGTGGTTCATATTGCGTCAATACACCAACTGTATCGATTCCTGAGTTCGTACAGTTCGATAGCGGGAAATCAATGATCCGGTACTTTCCTCCAAATGCAACAGCTGGTTTTGCAGTATGTTTCGTTAAAGCTCCCAGACGTTTCCCTTCTCCGCCTGCAAGTAACATCGCAACGACATTCTTTTTAGCCATTTCGTCCCCTCCATTTATGCTCTTTTTTTCAGACAATTCGCGTTGTAAAATCCACAGATACTTCTATATACCCAATCTTTTCTCTTTTTAATATAACATTCCTGCAAAATAGGTTTATTGAAATACAAAATTCGAAAAAAAATCTACTGATTTCTCCATAAAAGACCGATAATAGGAATGAAATGGCTTTTTGAAAGGAGTTCTCATGCGAATTACTACAGGATATCTTGTCTTACTTGGTCTTGCGACGATGCTTCTATTTTCCTTATTTTCAATAAAAGATGAGTTAAAAACAGCACGTACACTTTTTTTCTGGGCCGATGAACAGACGACGCGACATCCACTGACCTCCTATCAACCAATTACCGTAACCTATGAAAACAAACGGGTCGAGCTCTATGACGGATTGCGACGGGATGATCTAACTCCTCGAACATTGCCGAAAAAAGTCGAGCAAGCGTTTGTTGCCATCGAAGATCAGCGTTTCTATCAACATGACGGATATGACATCACAGGAATCTTACGCGCGTTTACAAAAAATCAGTCTGATTCTAAATCTCAAGGTGGCAGTACGATCACACAACAACTAGCAAGAATGACGTATCTATCAAACGAAAAAACATATACTAGAAAAATAAAAGAGTTGTTAATTGCTGTGTCTTTGGAGCAAAAATATTCGAAAAAAGAACTGATGACAGCGTATGTCAATCAAGCCTATTTTGCGAATAATATTTATGGCATCGAACTTGCCGCGAAATCCTATTTCAATAAGCCGGCACGCGAGTTGAGTTGGTCTGAAATCAGTTTTCTGACAGCAATTCCGAACAATCCTTCTCTTTATGACCCGCTGCGCTTTCCTGAAAACACAAAAAAACGTCAGCAACGAATCGTTCAAGCGTTAATACGCGATCGTGTACTGACGAAAGATTTTACTATTTCTCGTGTGTCGCCTCGATCCTATAAACCGAGTGTCCCTTATCCGGACTATATCGATGCCACCGTTCAAGCTGCTGTTCGGATGACCGCTCAAAAAAAAGGTTGGAGTGAGAAGCGTGCTGCAGAATATCTACATCAACAAGGGGCGGTCATCTCGACATATCTCGACTCAGCAGAACAACGACGGGCTAAGGAAGCTCTTCGCAATCTACCCAACCCGATTGAGGGGGCTTATGTTGGCATCGACGGACAAACACACGGAGTCACGGCTCTTGTCGGCTACAAATCGAATTTGACAGGTCAGTTCAACCGAGCAGTGCAGTCGTACCGACAACCTGGTTCAGCCATCAAACCGTTACTTGTCTACGGTCCTTACCTTGAGAAGACGAAAGCCCGCTTGTCGAGCACGTTAGACGGTAGTCCCGTCTGTATCGATGGATACTGTCCGTCAAATAGCGGAAATCGAATTCTCGGACAAGTAACGATTGCCGATGCGATTGCCTATTCCTATAACACACCAGCCATTCGCGCATTTGCTGTCTCTTTCCGGGAAGGACTGAAGTCCATCCGTCCGTTCCAGTTCAGCCAATGGACGCGAGAGGATGATGCTTTTACGAGTGCTCTAGGTGGGTTGCAATACGGGATCAGTCCGTATGAGCTGACGAACGCTTATTCCGTATTCGTTAATGACGGGATCTATCGACCGGCATCAATGATCAAAAGTATTACGCTTAAGAATGGAACGGTCGAACGACCACAAGAAAAGGAACAACGGATTTGGTCCAGTCAGACGAACCGGGAATTACGGGCTGGTTTAAAGAATGTCATGACGTATGGAACGGGACGCAAAGGATATGATTCCTCTGCGCGCTATATCGGAGGAAAAACAGGAACAACGAACGATAACAAAGATATGTGGTTCGTCGGTATTAAAAATCAACATATCGGAGGAATATGGCTAGGGGCAGATCGCCCGCGTCCCTTCCCTGTTGAGGCAAATGCAACGTTACAGGTCCAGACGTGGGCGAAGATTTTAAGTCCTTAAGTCAACTCGGAAATAAAATCGCTTCCCCGAACGAATTGAATAAAGTCAGACCGACCCAGGATAGACCAGCAAGCAGAACACCCCAGGCTAAGAAAGAAAAGATAATCAAACCGACGGCTCCTGCTGCACTCGTCATTTTACTGATTTGTACCGTGTAAAAGATGAAGTAGATGAAAAAAGACACAAGCAAGACGATTCCGACATGCAAGAAGGACGTCATGAAGGCGAAGCTGACACAACCTCCGATAAGTAGCAGAATACTTCCCGGACGTAACATGCCGAGTGTCGTTCCCTCTTGTTCCTTGATGAAAAAGGCGAAACCGAGCTGATTGATCGTATCCGATAATAATTTCAATGAACTGAAGATCATGAAGTAGACAATCAAAAAGCCGAGCCAAACGACAAGCTTCGTATCGCGTGCCGTCAAGAGTTGTAACAATTCATCGTACACACCAACTTGATCGAGCCAATGTAATGCGAGTTCCGTCGTTGCAATCGCAAGGGACGTACTAAATAACAAGATGCTGATCAGCGGAGCATAACTTAATAGGTAAACGTTCGTACGCATGTAGAGTCTCCATTCATAGAAAATTCATATGTAGCACACAATTTCACTTACAGGTATACTATAATAGATTATATCGGTTCAAGAGACTGAAGGGGGAAACAAAAATGGCATTTATCTTAATGGTCGGCGTAAGTCTTGCGTTTTTGACAGCAATCTTCACTGCAGGCTACAACAAAAAACCTGAAGGTAACGAATAATTCATAAAAGCTCCATCCTGATTCAGGATGGAGCTTTTGCTTTATAGAAGACCTGCGTATCCTTGCTGACGTAATGCTTCATAGACAATGATCGCTGCCGTGTTCGAGACGTTCAGTGAACGAACGAGATTCGATTGGGGTAGACGGATACAACGCTCTGCGTTCGCATCGATGACTTCAAGCGGCAATCCTTTTGTTTCCCGACCAAAGACGAAGAAATAATCCTGTTCGACGTCCGATAAGTCGATCTGGCTCGGGTACTGTTCTCCATATTTCGTAATATAGTAGAAAATACCTTCCGGATGCTTCTCCCACAGTTCTTCTAACGAATCATGATAACGGACATCGACGAATTCCCAGTAATCGAGACCCGCACGTTTAAGTTGCTTATCGTCCGTCGAGAAGCCGAGCGGTCGGATCAAGTGAAGGACGGAATGCGTCGCTGCACATGTGCGTGAAATATTTCCTGTATTTTGAGGAATCTCCGGTTGATACATAACGACATGAATAGCCATGGTTTAATTCTCTCCTATCTCATGCGCTAAAAGCGCTTCTTTATGGGCAATCCCACTTGCAAAACCCGTCAGTTTACCAGTCGCCCCGATGACACGGTGACACGGATAAATTAACGCGATTGGATTCCGGTTCAAGGCACCACCAACGGCTCGTGCTGCCTTTGGTTTCCCAATCATTCGAGCCAGTTCACCGTAACTGATCGTCTGACCAAACGGAACGGTTCGTAAAGCGTGCAATACTTGCTCTGCAAAAGGCGTGACACGCAACTGACAAGGAAGTTCATCAAGCGCTTGTCGATCGCCGACTGCGTAACGATCAAACGCCATGCGCCAAGCTTTCGGTAATTCACCGTCGCCGGTTTCTTCTTGCAAATGGGTTCGAGCACGCTCTTCATTCAATCCAAAATCGAGATACACGATGTGCTCTTTTTCCCATGCGACGAGCAATGTACCAAACTCATAAGTGAGCTGTTGAAATGGCATCTGCTTCCCCCCACTCCTCAAGTAACCGTTGTCCTTCGGTTTGCACATCCACTGCAATATCGGCTAAAAGACGTGATTCGATATATGACTTTTCTTCAATTCCACCAATTCGACCAACTGCCCAGAGTGCCAGTGCCCGCATGTCTTCCCGGGCATCCGTTTCTATCATCAATCGTAGCGCATCAATCGCACTCTTGTCTCGATAATGGACGAGCGCACAAATCGCATTACGCTGAATCGGCTTCTTTCCACGCCATGCGCCAGATAACGTACCGAACCGGCTCTTGAACTCACGATTACTCATGGATAAGAGTGGAACTAAGAGCGGTTTGACTTGTTCTGGATCCGGCTGCAGTTCAGCATGATGTGTCGCATTCTTCTTCCGGTTATACGGACATACTTGCTGACACGTATCACAACCGTATAGACGGTTCCCAAGCGCCATTCGGAATGGTTCTGGTAGTAACGTTTTCGTCTGCGTCAAAAACGAGATGCACCGTTTAGCGTCGATGACGCCAGGTTCAACAAGCGCATCCGTCGGACAAGCGTCGATGCACTTATTGCATGTCCCACACAATTCTTCGACTGGCTGATCCGGCGGTAGGACGATATCTGTAATCAGTTCACCAAGATAGAGATAGGATCCGTGCTCCTCACTGATGATCGAGCAGTTTTTCCCACTGAATCCGATACCTGCTCGTTCTGCTACTGCACGATCGACGAGTTCTCCTGTATCGACCATCGAGCGTGTCCTTGCACCTGGACTCAATTCTTGAATTTTTTCTTCAAGTAACGTCAAGCGTTGTCGCAACGCCTGGTGATAATCCAGTCCCCAGGACGATCGACAAAAGATTCCCCGTCGCTCCCCTTCCTTGCCACGAGGTGCATTTTTGAGAGTACTTGGATACGCGACCGCAATGGCAATGATCGAAGCGGCATCTTCAACGAGTAGAGACGGTGTCGTTCGAAGGTCGAGATCGGGCTCTTCAAAACCAGAAGCGAATCCTTTTTCTTGTTGCGCTTGCAGGCGACGTTTTAAGACAAGAAATGGATCAGCCGTCGTCACCTTCAATTCATCGATCCCAATTTCTGCTGCGTACTCTTGTAAAGCCAATTTCAATTGCATACCATCCATCACGATCTACTCCTTTCCTCGTTAAAATCCCGTTCCTAAACAAAAAGAGCAAGGTGTCAGCGAAAACGACACATTGCTCTTTTTTGGTAAGCGGGTGAAGGGAATCGAACCCTCGTCATCAGCTTGGAAGGCTGAGGTTTTACCATTAAACTACACCCGCATGATCAGGTGAAACATCAGATTGTGTAAAAAGTATAAAGCGGGTGAAGGGAATCGAACCCTCGTCATCAGCTTGGAAGGCTGAGGTTTTACCATTAAACTACACCCGCAAGATACCGGTGGTCGGAATCGAACCGACACTCCAAAGGAACACGATTTTGAGTCGTGCGCGTCTACCAGTTCCGCCACACCGGCACAATCTCTTGCAAAACTATTTAATTGAGAAATAGTTGGAGGCGCCAGTCAGAATCGAACTGACGATAAAGGAGTTGCAGTCCTCTGCCTTACCACTTGGCTATGGCGCCACTCATTGGAGCGGAAGACGGGATTCGAACCCGCGACCCCGACCTTGGCAAGGTCGTATTCTACCACTGAACTACTTCCGCTTGAAAAGCTGGGCTGGAAGGGATCGAACCTTCGCGTGCTGGAATCAAAATCCAGTGCCTTACCACTTGGCTACAGCCCAATAATAAGAGGGCGACTGATGGGAATTGAACCCACGAATGCCGGAATCACAATCCGGTGCGTTAACCACTTCGCCACAATCGCCATGGTAAACAGGGGCAGCAGGAATCGAACCCGCGCTGACGGTTTTGGAGACCGTAGTTCTACCGCTAAACTATGCCCCTATGGTGGTGGGGGGGGGCGGATTCGAACCGCCGAACCCGAGGGAGCGGATTTACAGTCCGCCGCGTTTAGCCACTTCGCTACCCCCCCACAAATGGGAAAATCATGTTGTTAATAAAGATGGTGGCTTTGGACGGAATCGAACCGCCGACACAAGGATTTTCAGTCCTTTGCTCTACCAACTGAGCTACAAAGCCTTAACAATGGCGGTCCTGACGGGATTCGAACCCGCGATCTCCTGCGTGACAGGCAGGCATGTTAACCGCTACACCACAGGACCGTATGTAATTGCGGGGGCCGGATTTGAACCGACGACCTTTGGGTTATGAGCCCAACGAGCTACCAGACTGCTCCACCCCGCGACGCTATAAATGGTGACCCGTACGGGATTCGAACCCGTGTTACCGCCGTGAAAGGGCGGTGTCTTAACCGCTTGACCAACGGGCCATTATGAATTGAAAGTGATGATGGCGGAGAGCAAGGGATTCGAACCCTTGAGACGCTTTTGACGCCTACACGATTTCCAATCGTGCTCCTTCGGCCACTCGGACAGCTCTCCATTGTACGTGGTGAAGAAGTAATAAATGGCTCCGCAAGTAGGATTTGAACCTACGACCTACCGGTTAACAGCCGGTTGCTCTACCGCTGAGCTATTGCGGAACGATCGCCTGGCAGCGTCCTATCCTCACAGGGGGAAGCCCCCAACTACTTTCGGCGTTCAAGTGCTTAACTTCCGTGTTCGGCATGGGAACGGGTGTGACCACTTGGCTATCGCCACCAGACATTTATTATCTTAACATTATGTTC